>CAYVPZ010000259.1:0-6841 GCA_964453955.1 uncultured Solibacteraceae bacterium
CTCCAGTTGCGAGCGGCAATCGCAGCGCAGGCTGTGAAACACGTCGCCGGTGAGGCATTCCGAGTGGATGCGCACCAGCGGCGGGTCGCCGGACGCCACTTCGCCCATGCGCAGGACCACGGCTTCCTCGGTTTGGCCATCCACGGCGCCCTCGAATCCGTAGATCCGAAAGTGCCCGAACTGGCTGGGGAAGTCCGCTTCCGCGATTTTGGTCAGAGCCAATACAGGGGAGTATCCCGACATGAATCCACTGCTGCTGCTTTAATTATAGTGTGCTGGGACAGCAGTACCTGCTCATCCTGATGGTGAAGGTTGCGGTGGCGGCGGCGCTGGCCAGCGCCCTGTCGCGCTCGGCGGCGTTCCAGCGGATGCTGGTGCGCGACGACCGCACGCTGATGCAGCGCATCCAGCTCAGCCTGATTCTCTCGCTTGCCTACGGCGCCACCGTGGCGGCGCGCTTCCTGCCCGGTTATGACGCGGTGGATCTCGGCCTCGAGGGGAGCGTCGTGGCCGGCCTGATCGGCGGGTACTTCTCCGGTTTGCTCTCGGGCGTCCTGATTTCGCTGCCGGCGTGCTTCATCGGCTACGAGTGGATGTCCATGCCATTGTTCGCGGGAATCGGCGTGCTGGGCGGTCTGATGCGGGACATCGCGCCGGACAAGGAAGACGTGTGGCGATTCTCGCCCTTCTTCGATCTCAGCCTCTGGCAGCTCCTCCGCCGGCGCCAGGATCTGCGCCGTTCCGCCTTCCGCATTGCCTGCCTGCTCATGATCGTCTTCGCTGAGATGCTGCGGTTTGGAGTAGCGCGCCTGTTCAAACCGTGGGGGGTGTTCATGCTCGTCGCCCATTGGCCCCACCCTTCGTTGCTGACCGCCGCCGCCATCCTGGTGAGCACCATCTTCGCCGTCACCATCCCGCTCAAGATCTGGAATAACTTCCGCAACGAGAAAAAACTGGAGGCGCAGCAGCGTCGCCTGAACGAGGCCCGCCTCGCCGCCCTCACCAGCCAGATTAACCCGCATTTCCTGTTCAACACGCTCAACACCGTCTCCTCGCTCATCCGTACCAGGCCGGAGGAGGCGCGGCGCATCGTATACAAGTTGTCCAGCATCCTGCGGCGTTTGTTGCGCAACACGGAGAACTTCACGCCTCTGCGCGACGAGATGACGTTCATCGAGAACTACATGGCCATCGAGCTGGTTCGCTTCGGCGACAAATTACGCTTCGTGAAAGAGATCGAAGAAGGCACGCTGGACCGGCTGGTGCCCAGCATGCTCTTGCAGCCGCTGATCGAGAACAGCATCCGGCATGGCCTCAGCAGCAAGGTGGAGGGCGGCACCGTGCGGGTGAGCAGCCGCCTCGAGAACGGCCGCATTCACCTTCTGGTGGAGGACGACGGCGTGGGCATCTCCGAAGCCCGGCTGTCGCGCTTGTTTGAGCTGGGAATCGGCATCAGCAACGTAAACGAGAGGTTGAAGGTGCTCTTCGGCGACGGCTACCGCATGTGGATCGACAGCAAGCCGGGTGAGGGCACGCGCACGGGGATAGAGATTCCGGAACTGCAGGCGGCGGTGGCCGCGGCGTCCTGACGGGCCTCGGCGCTCAATGGACCCGGCGCGGTGTGGGAGCTCGCCCGGATGACCGCTGCACCGGGCCGCGTTTGATGGGGCCCCACTGGGCCTTCTGAGCATTTTTCTTCTTGTTGTTGAAGGGTTTCGCCACGTAGCGCTTGCGCAGTTGCCGTTTGGAGATCTGCGCGCCCAACTTCGGCCGGGGTGGCGAAGCCACGGCCGGCGCGACACCCAACCCCAGCAGGAGAATCCCGCATAGAACGAGTCTCATGACCGTACTATCGGCCGGGAACGCCGCCAGCGTTAGAGCGCCGAGCCGCGTTTATACCGGAGGGGTCTGCGGCTTGTCCGGTTCGCTCGAGTCGTTGATGGCCTTTTTGAAGTTCCGAATCCCTTCGGCCAGACCCTTGCCCAGCTCCGGGAGCTTCTTGGGGCCAAAAACAAACAAGCCCACGATCAGAATCAGCAGCAGATGCTGCGGCTGGAAAAGCCCGTCGAACATAGATACCTTCCTCTGCGGCCGGATGCGTTAGGACAGGAGTTGCTGCCAGCTTGCGGCAACGTCTCGGCGCAAAGTGCGTGCAGGAGCGCGTCCGGGAGCGCCTGGTTACATTATGACATGGAAGCGCGTTTACCGCCGGTATACCACCCCGCCCTTCATGACGAACGCCACTTTCCCCAGAACGCCGATGTCGGCCAGCGGGTTGCCGGGCACGGCGATGACATCGGCCAGGTAACCTGCCTTGAGCGCGCCAATCTGCCCCTGCCAACCAAGCAGCCGGGCGCCGTTGAGCGTGCCTGCCTGCAGCGCGGCCAGCGGCGTCATCCCGTACTGCACCATCAACACGAACTCGCGCGCCTGGGTGCCATGAGGGAACGGCCCCACATCCGACCCCATGGCGAAGGGCACGCCGGCTGCAAGCTGCCCCCGAAACTCACGGGCATGGAAGGCGAGCAGGGCGTGCTCGCGGGCCGCGGATTCGGGGGAATCGGCGTGATCGGCAAAGTACTCGGTGATGGTGAATGTCGGCACGGCGAAGATCTGCTTCTCGCGCATGATCCGCATGGTCTCGTCGCTGAGCTGGAAAGCGTGATCGACGGACGCAACCCCTGCCCGCGCGGCGTACAGCGTGCCCGGCTCCCCGGTGGCGTGGACCGCGACGCGCGTGCCCACGCGCGCGGTTTCCTCGACCGCCGCCCTCAACTCCGCTTCGGTGAACTGGTACGGGGTCGAAAACTCGCCGTCCCTGACGGTGTCGTGGCCGGTTTCGTAGATCTTGATGAAATCCGCGCCCTCCTTGAGCTGCCCGCGGATCACGGCGACCAGTTCGGCGGCATTGTTGGCCCAGGTGGCGTTGGGCAGCACGTGCTGCGCGGGATTATAGCCGATGGCGTCTTCGTGGCCGCCGAGAATGTCCACCGCGTTGCCGCTGATGCGCAGACGCGGCCCGGGAACCAGCCCTTGATTGATGGCATTGCGCACCGCGGTGTCGGCCGAGCCCGCGCCCTCGGTGCCCATGTCGCGCTCGGCCGTGAAACCGGCCATCAGGTCGTCGCGCGCCGCCAGCACCGCCAGAATGGTCCGCTGCGGCACGGATTCCTGGACCGTCTGCAGGTCCTCCGCGCCGGGGTGCAGAAACAGGTGTACGTGGGCGTCCACCAGACCGGGCAGCAGGGTGCGGTCGCCCAGATCGATGATTTCGGCGTCAGCCGGGCGCGCCACCGCCGGGCCGGCTTCGACGATGCGGTCGCCCTCTACCCGCAACTCGCCGGGGGTCAGCATGACGCCGGTTTCGACATCGAGCATCCGCGCCGCGTGCAGAACGATGGTGTGCTTCGGCGCCGGCGCGGCTCCACAGAAGAGAACTACGGCGAGACTCGCGAAAAGGTGTTTCCTCATGGCCATTGCGCCAGATCATAGCACTTCCGGAGTCGTGCAGAATCTGCGTTCATCGGTGTTTATCGGCGGCCACCCGATTCTCAAGGATTCAGAACGCGTAGCCCACCGACGCCTGCAACGCGCGCGGCTCCACGAAATGCGTGCCGCTGAAGGTCGACAGGAAATTGTACAGCGCCACCTTGTTGGTCAGGTTGGTCACCGTCAGACGGAGCGAAACCTTCCTCCGGGTCTCGCTGTGGAAGACATTGTCCGTTCCAATGGCCGCGTCGAACAGGTTGCGGGGCTTCACGCGGTCGGGGTTATGATCGTCGTTCTCCGTTCCGGTGGCCGGCAGCGTCAGCAGCGTGGACTTCACCACGCCGTTGCAACCGGTGATGGGCGCGGACACCGTCGCGGGAACGCCATTGCAGGAGAGTCCGATATCCACCTGCTGATCGGCCGTCAGCATCATGGCGGCCGCCGCGTCCGGCACCCCGCTCACCACCTCGCCGCTATCGAAGCGCCAGATGAAATCCACCCACGGTCCGTCCCTCTTAGGCTGGTAGCGGAGATTGGTGGTCTGCTGGAAGGCCTGATCATGGTCGATGCGAAACACCGTCGCTTCCGCCGCGGTGCCCTGGAAAATCAGGCCTCCGACTTCCGGCGGAAAGAAGCGCGCTCGCGTGTGCCCGAACGTGGTGTACGCCTGAAAGCCATGGTAACTGGTGGTGCTGAGGCGGCCGGTCACGCCGTCGAGCTTCGAGTTGTGCCAGGAGATGGGGAAGGTGATCGGCGTGTTGAACAAAACGTCGAAGTCATAGGCGTTGTGCGTGTACTTCCAGAAATAATCGCCGTCGAACAGAAGGAACCGGCCGATCTTCTGCTGCAATCCGGTGTTGAACTGATTGCGGTTGCCCGGCTCGATGGGCACGCTGGCCTCCGCGCCAAAAACATTCTGCGCCAGCCCCCCGGCGCCGGTGGAGCTGGACAGCAGCAGGTTCTCATTGAACGGGGTTTCGAATGTTCGCGAGTACGCGGCGCGCAGCACGGTGCCCGTCGGTTTCACCAGATACGACAAGCCCAGCCGCGGCTGCGGCCCGTTCGCCGAGACCAGGCCATCGTACTGGTCGTCGCGGAACCCGGCGTTGATGGTCAGCCCGCCGAACGTCATCTGGTCGGTCACGTAGAAAGCCGCCACGGTGACGGGACGTGCCGCGCGGAAGTAGAAAGGCGATCCACCGCGGGTCAGGTCGTAAGGCACCAGTCCGGGCAGCAGGCTCGGGTTGGCCTGATACGTGGGATTGATGGTGCTGCAGGTGCTCGGGTTGGTCACTCCGGGCAGTAGCAGTGGATCGCCATCGGAGTTGAGACAAACCGGATTGAAGTCGGGATCGGTGACGGCCATCGAAAAGGTCTCGTCCAGCCGCGTCTGCTGCAACTCCGTTCCAAACTTCAGGTTGTGGCGCCCGTGGATGGTGGACACGTCCGCTTTGACGCCGTAGTTCGTTAGAAAACGAAGCTGCGACACGGTGATCGGGGTGTCGTCGAAGGGATCGCGGCTGCCGTAGTAGTTCACCTGGTCGCGGCGCACAAAGGGATTCACGGTCAGCAGCGTCTTCGCCCCGAAGGTGTGCTGATAGCCTGGCGCAACGTTCCACGTTAGCACGCGCTGCTTCTGGTCCTGGCTCAACTGATCGTAGCTGTTGGGCACCTGGAACCAGTTGCGCGCCACAAACAGATCCATATGCAGAATGTCATTGTCGTCCGGCTGGTAATCGACACGATCGAAGACGCTCTCGTTGTTCCCGATATCGTGGATCGGCAGCAGCTCCGGAGTATCCAGAAAATGGCCGGTCCGAACGCCGTTGAGAGCGACGAAGTTCCCGAATTTCGGCCCGCCGATGCCGAAGGTGGCGCCTTCGTCCCAGGTTCCGAACGTGCCCCAGGAGCTGTCAAAGCTGCCGAAAGGCTGCTGCGCTCCGAGGCCCGACTTGGTGGTTGCATTCACCACCAGGCTCGATTTGTCACCGTACTCCGCGTCGGGCGACCCGGTAATGAGCTCCATGCTCTGAATCGCGTTCGCGGGAATCTGCGTCGAGAAGACCTTGCTCTGCTGATCGCTGACCGTCTGTCCATCGAACACGAAGCTGACCTGGGCGTGGTCCCCCGCAGGGTGGAAAAAACCGTTCGCATCGGCCACCGTGGCCCCGGTACTGTTGTTGATGATGTCGCTGAGCCCGGCCGTGGGATCGATACCCGGCAGTTTCGAGAACGTGACCGAGTCCGTATCGGTGTGCGCCGACGTATCCGTCTCCACCAGCGCGCCATTGGCCTCCACGTTCACTTCGGTGGTTTCCGTAGCCAGGTTCAGCGTGAGGTTGGCGCTTACCGGAACCGTGCCGCGAACCTCTACCTCCTGAGTAGCCTGCGCAAATCCGGCCGCCTTCGCGGTGAGGCGGTAGTTGTTGAACGGAACGTTGTTGAACCGGAATGCTCCGTTACTATCGGTTGTCGCGGAGTGTTCATAGCCGGTATTCGGATTGCGCAACTCCACCACCGAGCCAGCAACCACCGCGCCGGATTGATCGGAAACGGCGCCGGTGATGGTACCGCTGGCGATGGATTGCGAAAACGCGGGCACAGCGGCCAATAGGACCAGCCAGACGTACTGATGAAAACGAGCCATCTCTTAAGACCTTCTCCTTGTAATGAAAACTATCCTCCCGGTAGCGGAGGACAAAACCAGGCGGAGAAAGGCTATGCGGGCGGGCCGCGAGAAAAGCGGAGGGTTATGAAATGCTCGACGGGGCGCCGTTCCGCTTCCCGGACGCCCTGCCAGATGACCGCGGTGGGCGGCGTGAAGTGCACGATAGCCACCGCCGGACCGACGGGAAGGTGGCTGGCGTTACAAATGGGACAACAGTGATTGTGCGCTTCCCGATGTTCGTGGACGACCGAGGCGGTCTGCAGGCCCACAAAGCAGGTCAGCAGCAGCGCTACCAGGAGCGCTCGGAGCAACCGCCGAGATGTGGATACACAAATCACGCGCGCTTATTTGACGACTGTAGCGGGTCTTTGGTTTCAGACTGTTGGGGAAACGAAGCCTGGCAACAAAAAATGCGAAGGGCCGTCCACCGCGGACGGCCCTTCTGCGAAGCTTCGCTTGTCCGGCTCAGGGGCGAATTACGTTCTCGGCCTGCAGGCCCTTTGGCCCTCGCTTGACCTCGAACTCCACTTCACAGCCTTCGTCCAGACTCTTGTAACCATTCATCTGGATCGCTGAGAAGTGTACAAACACATCATCGCCGTTGGAGCGCTGGATGAATCCATACCCCTTCGCGGCGTTAAACCATTTCACGACACCTTTTTCTCTCACTACTTATCTCCTACT
>CAYVPZ010000260.1:0-6830 GCA_964453955.1 uncultured Solibacteraceae bacterium
CCTTGGGACAGAGCATGCCTTTGTTGTACGGGAACTCGTACCAGGGCTCGAAACCCACTACCTGGTTGTCCTGCACCTTCAACTGAATTCCGCACTGCTGTCCGCAAAAGCAGCAATGCGTCTTCACCAGTTTTGCCGGACCGCCGCTCTTCACCCAGCCTCCCGGCGGCGTGTATTGCACATGAGGACCGTAGCGCCGGTTGATCTCACTGGCCGGAGCTGGTTCCTTAGCCACGGGCTCCCTCCTTAAGACGGAGCTGCGCCGCGGCGAGTGAGATTCGTTTGCAGGCGGGGCAGAGTGCGGCCCAGTGCCCCGCCGGCCCGTCGATACGATAGTCCAAGCCGAGAGCTGGCAAAACCGTGCGCAGGTCGTCAATCTGCATGCGCGAAGCGTAGCGTTCTCCACAGCGCGCGCAGTGAGCGCCGGGGTCGCGCTCGCCCGCATACTGATAGAGCCTGATGCCAAGCTGCGCGGGCCTCTGGAAAATGTGGAAGAACTTTCCGAACGGCAGGAACAATAGCGCGCCAATTACCGTGATGGCATGAAGAATAGCGAGGAAACCGTAAAACGAGCCTCGCAACCACAACGTGGACGCGGTGAGAGCCAGCCCAGTTACCGAGATGGCGAAAAGCAGAATCAGGGGCAGGAAATCCGCGCTGAAATCCTGCAGCGTCAGCGCCCCTTCGTCGCGCATGCGCCGCCACAAAGCGAGAGTAATGCCCGTGAGCACCAGCACGGCGGCGACGTCCAGACCGTGGAACAGAAACCAAGACGTAACCGTGCGGATGTGGAAAGCACCGGCGGGAAACCCGAACAGATATGTGACATAGGTCATCTGGTCGTTCGGCAACGAACGGAAATAAATCCAGCCGAACACCAGCGGAACGGTGATGGCGAGCGCCAGCAGGCAGCCCCAGAACAGGCACTGGTGCATCCACCAGCGCAAAGCCGAGCGGCGCCGGATGAAGTTCTGGGCGACGATGTGCGTGGCCGCGGCCGCCGACACGATTCGAAAACTGCGAAGTACGCCCAGGGAGCGGATCAGTTCGAAGGTGCGCGCGAAGAAGCGGCCCGTGGGTGGCTTGGTCAGCCAGACGGCGTAATGATAGACGATCCCCCAGGTGGCGAATACTACGGCGAACGTGTAGATCACCAGCGCGGGGTCGAAGTTCTGGAGGTTGCGCGACCCCACTACGATGGCCGCAATCAACAACGCGGTGACCATGGTGGCCCACGCGCCTGCGCGGATCCGCTCGGACGCAAACGACACCTGACGCGGGATAAACACCGCCCGGTTCAATCCCCACATCCCGGCAGCGACAACAGCAAGCAAAATGAACCCCGGCCACACAGCACCCATCGTGTCGCGGAAGAACCCGAGCAACAGCGGCGGGAAGAAACCGCCGAGCCCGCCCATTGCGCCCACCAGCCCTGTAACTGTGGCGGTGTTTCCAGGGAAGAACTGCGGCACCAGCTTGAACACTGCACCGTTGCCCAGACCGAGCAACGCCGCGCAACCGAGCGCGCCCACCGTGAACGGCACCATCGAGGCCCACGCCAGCAGTAGTGCGAATGGAACGATACCGGCAAACACGCCCGACAATACGCGGGCCCCGCCAATTCGATCGGCAAGAATACCGCCCACGGGTCGCAACAGCGTCGCCAGGACCACGAAGCCGGCGGTGCGGAAGCCGGCATCGGCAGCAGATAGTTTGAACTGGTCGCGCAACAGCGAAGGCAGATAGATGGAGAACGCGACGAATCCGCCGAATGTGAGAAAGTAGAACGCCGCCAGGACCCACGACAGCCGCTCGGTCGCCAGCACGCGGATCATGGGTCCCAGCCCGGCCGGAGGCTTGCGCGCGGGAGCGTCGCGTGCGAGCAGGACGAAGACGACGGCCCAGACCACCGTGATCGCGGCGACTCCGTAGAACACAGACCGGCGACCGACCAGTCCTGCGATCACGGGTCCCAGAAAGACGGCGGCAGACTGGCCAATATTGCCGAGCCCATACACACCAAGCGCGGTTCCCTGCCTCTCGGGACCGAACCAGCGTGAAACATAACCCACGCCGATGGCGAACGACGAACCCGCCATTCCCAGGACGAACGCAAACATCAGCAACGTACGGTAGCCGGTCGCCAGCGGGACGATAGCGGCCGACAGCGCGGCAATCACGAACAGAACCGTGAACACGATGCGGCCACCAAATCGGTCCGTCAGCATGCCCATGGGGATGCGCGCAAGCGAGCCCAGCAAAACGGGAACGGCCACAAGCAGCGCGGTGGACCTGGCCGTGAGGTGCAACTCCGCGCGAAAAGCGGGCGCGAATGCGCTGATCAGACCCCAGACCGCAAAGCACACCGTGAAGGAGATTGTGCCCAGCGTGAGGTTCAGGGTCGCGCGATTACCACGATCAGACATTGACTTTGAGCGATCGGTGGCCGGCATCGGAGCACCACTTCCCACGTCGCGTGTCGCCCTCCAGTGGCACCCACGCCATCCGAATCGCGTCCGACTCGCGGACGCCTATGCAGTGCTCCTCGCTGCCGCAAGCAGCGGCACTTGTCAGTATAGGATAATCGCCGGCCATTTCGAGACACAGCGGGCCGCATGCGGCAGCGCACAACCCACAACCCGTGCACTTGTCGGGGTCGACGATAGGAAGCCACTTAAACATGTCTCCATCGTGAAGGCAAGGGCGCAGCGCGTCAGTGACATAGGTCACCGGGCTCAGGGATGCGCGAATTCGTTGGCATGCGGGACGAGTTCGAAATAGAGGCGGTCGGACAGATCCGTGTTCCAGTGACCCGTCGAGCGGGCGCAGAAGTATGTTCCCACAAACAGCGTGGCGACTCCCGCTGCCACAACCCATGCCGGCACACGCTTTCGGCGGGGAGCCGAGAGAAACAACGCACCTTCGGCCGGACACGCCGCGACGCACTGCATACACCCGATGCATTCAGCGGAACGAATCGTGATCAGGCGATCCACGGGCAAAACCGATGGACAAGCCTTCGCACACTTCGCACAATCGATACACAGATTTGCGTCGCGGCGAATGCGCAGCGGGCTGACCAGCGATACCAGCCCCATCAGTGCGCCATAAGGACAAAAGTAGCGGCACCAGAAATTCTGGACAGCAATCGACCCCAGTGCGAGAACCGCAATCACGACGCCTCCGCCCAAGCCCAGATCGCGGAAGAAATTGAGCATCTTCACGTCGTCTACGATGCCGTAGGGGCTTTCAAGGAACTGGCGGATCGCGGTGACGGACATGGAACCGACAGCGTAAAGAAACAAAGCCAACAGGATGTATTTCAGGCTGCGCAAAGCAATGTCCAGGGCTTGCGGAAGGCGGAGATTGCGTCTGAACAGTTCACGTCCGAATCGCCACAGGTACTCGGAGACGGTCCCCACCGGACACAGCCAGCCGCAGAAGCTCTTTCGAAACATCCACGACGCCGCCAGAAATGCGATGAGAAGAAACGTCCCGGCCGGGTGAATCACTGGCAAACGTCCGGTCAGCAGCAGAGCCTTCAGATTCATGAGCGAGGCGATGGGCAACCATCCCTCGACACCCGCAGGGCGGTCCATTCGGATCGAACGCCCGCCGGTCTCGTAATAGCGCACGAAGAGATAGAACTGGATTCCGATCCCGACGTTCAGTAGCAGGAACGCGATCTGAAATCCGCGGCGCAGGGTTTGGGAATGTTCCGGGAGAGCGCGTTTCCCGAGCTTCCTGATACTTCTCGAGGGCGTGATTTCGGTGGCGATCACGGCTGCTATCCCTTTAGTCGGCTTTTTCCATTTCAATGGCGCGAGGGAACAGAATATTGTTCTCCAGATGAATGTGATGATGGAGGTCGTGCTCGAACTCTTCGAGACCGCGGTATAGCGCCAGGAATGTCGGGCAAGCTCCGCTCGGAGCTGTGTACCCTTGCGAGAGCGCGCGGACCTGCGAAAGCAGGGCTCCGGCATCGTCATGCTCCGCCACCATGTTCGCGATCGGCCGCTGGACCGATCCAAAGAAGGCCTCCGGCAGCGGGTTGCCGCTCAGAGCGGCCTGTTCCATCCGGGCAACACAGGGGAACAGCACCTGCTCCTCTTTGAGCATGTGGGTCGACAGTTCCTGTCCGATTGCCGTAAAGAGTGGTTCAATCTGATTGATCTCAGAGTGCAGCGGTCCGTGCTTTGCGGCGACTTTGGTCAGCAAAGACGCGATTCGCGGGGACTCTCGTCGCACGAACGCGTGATGCGTTTTGACAATGTGAGCGATGAGATCGCTGAGCGGCTTGTCGCGCCACTCTCCAACTTCCGGAGCCTGAGAATCGCGGCTTGCTGTCGCCAGGAGCTCCAGCACGCGATCCATGTCGACATTGGCGTGTGAGCAGGCGTCACTCAAGGGCCTTTTGCCGCTGCAACAATAGTCGATCCCGAGCGATTCGAATACCCGGACGCTCGAAGGATTCTCGATCGCGATTTCCCGAACCGTCTTTTCAGTGATCGTCTGCACTTTGCTTGCCTCAGCTTCGAGAGTAAGGCGAGCAGACGTCTCAAGCAGTGACCAAAGTCACTTGCGGCTCGAATTGGTCGCTTTTCAGACGATGGAAGCCAAATCGGCTTCGAGCCCGGCCTGGTCGAGGATGGTGATCTGGCGGCCGTTCATCTCAATGAAGCTCTGGGCCTGGAGACGGGCAAGGTTGCGCGAGACCAGTTCCCGCACCGTTCCTATCTGCGCAGCGAGTTCCTGGTGGCTGGCGTTCAGCGAAAAGACCACGCCTCGCTCCGTTTGACGGCCTTCCCTGCCAGCCTGGCGCAATAGCCATGAGATCAAGCGGTGCCGCACGGTGGTGAACGAAAGCTCTTCGATGATGCCCACCAGTCTGCGCAGCCGCGCCCCGACCACCTGCAACAGCTTGAGCGAGACTTCGGGTTTTTCCAGACAAATCGCGCGGAGATCGGCTCTGGACACGAACAGCATCTCGGTCGCCTGCAGTGCCGAGGCTGACGCCGGATAGGTGCCGCCGTCAAACACAGGCAGTTCGGCGACCGACGCCCCCGGTCCTTCCACGGTAAGAACCTGTTCGCGGCCGTTGACCGAGGTTTTGAATACTCGAACACGGCCTGAGACAACGATGTACAAGCCCGTACAGGGTTCTCCCTCAGAGAACAGAATCTGTCCCGATGAAAAGGCTTGGATTCCACACCGGGCCGCCATAGAGTTCAACTCGGATTCGTCCAGAGCTGCAAACAGCGGCGTTGCCTTCAGTATCTGTCTGGGTGAGGTGGCGCCTTGAGGCATGCTTCCATCATTGTCTACCAGGCGGGTGACAGAAGTCCCGCACAAGCCGTGCTCCGTCGACCGTTCACCTTCAGTCGGAAGGATGCCACGCCCTCTTTCATTTCGGGCGTGCAGGGGCATCACGTGCAGTTTGGCCCCAGTGCCTTACAGCATCACAAAGCCGCTACCCGTGATTTCATCTTCGTGGTGTCTCCGTTCCGCTGACCATCCTGTCAACGATCGTGTTTGCGGGTTTGCGGAGCGGTGATGGCGACAACATCAGCGAGCACACGGTATTTCATTCTGGCGGATAAAGAATTCGTTCACGGTCGCCGACTCGACAAACCTCGGCGCTGTCAGCGACGGGTCGTAAAACCCCATAGTGCCGGTTGAAAAGTGACACCCCCTGACAGGACCTGAAGCCGGGGCCGACTCTGGAAACGGAGGAGGTGCCTGGATGTGTTGCGGAGGAAAGACGTGCAGGAAATCGAAAAGCTGAAGCGACAAGGGCTGAGCATCCGGGCGATCAGCCGGCTGACCGGCTACGACCGGAAGACCATCCGCAAGTATCTGATCCAGCCCGAGGCGGTGCCGGAGTATGGACCACGACCGGCGCCGCCGTGCACGCCCATGACACCGCGGGAATGCAAGAGTTGCATATGGAAGTGTAGGACTTGCGAACGAACGACGCCTCGACGGTATTAGCGCTGACGGCCGTTGCTGCGCCCACGAAGACTACACTTTCAAATTGCCGTGGCCCTTCTGGTAGCCAGCCTCGTATGCTTTCTTGTCTTCGTCTCTTGGGGCGCCTTCTCGTGGTGGTGGCAGTTATGCCCGGGGTCATCCTGAACTTCGTGAAATGCACCTGAGGGTGCAGATTCTGCCGAAACCCGTGTACCCGAACTACTGGCATGTCAGGTGTGTCTGGATATCTAACTTGTTCTCACACATTCGGCTTTGGTCTTCAATCTGCATTGCACTGGAAGGGCGACTTCGATCACAAGGCCTGATGCGCCACTCTGCGAGATGCGATCGAGCACCACGATACTTTACTTTGAAGCGGCCGGGCCAGGCCGAAGAGCAGAAGAGACCTTGCCGAAGACCGGAAGCAGCTTGAGTGGAAGCTCTCGAAAGAGAAGAGGAGAAACCCAATAAAACCGAGCACGAAGGATCAGATCAAAGGCAAGTTTCATGAACTGAAAGGCGATGTTAAGGAGAAGGCCGGACAGGTCACGAACAACCCCAACCTGGAGACCAAAGGCCAAAGCGAAAAACTCACTGGCAAAATCCAAAAGAAAGTCGGCCAGATTGAAGAGGTACTCGAGAAGTAAATGAACGGTTCTGTGCGTAGTGCATGTAGCTCAGCTCGAGCACAGTAGTCAGATTGCTCCGTCACTGTCAACTGCCGCCGAAGCAGGTCGCCGTGAGCAAGACGCTCAAAATGATCCTGATTGCACTCGGCGGCGGCTCGCTCTAGACTCGCATCGTTGGCCTTTACACTTCAGCGGCCGCAGAGGGGCGCATGGAGCAAACAAGTTGCCGTC
>CAYVPZ010000261.1:0-2717 GCA_964453955.1 uncultured Solibacteraceae bacterium
CCGGCAACGGCTTCAGCAGGATGGAGTTCACCATGCTGAAGATGGCCGTGTTCGCACCGATGCCCAGCGCCAGCGTCAGGACCGCGATGGCGGTTACTGCCAGGTTCTGCCGGAGGGTGCGTATTCCATAGCGGATATCCTGCCAGAGAGTCTCCATTTGCGTTCCGTTCTGCACGCGGGACGCCGCGCCGACCCACACCTAACGCGCTGATTCGATGCGTTGCGCACCCGGCAGCGTGTCCGTCTTTGGGATAAGATGCTCGCCATGGGACACCTGTGGCTCGTGTTCGCTGTGCTCGCCGGCGCGGTGGCTGCGCAGGATCGCGGCGCGCTGCTGGTGGCGACGGAATCATCGCGCGACACGGATTTCTCGCAAACCGTCGTCGTGCTGCTCGATCACGACGCACACAGCGCCACCGGCCTGGTGCTGAATCGTCCGGTGAAGATCTCTTTTGCGGAAGTGTTCCCCGAACTGAAGGCGGGGGCCGGGCTGGATGGGACCGTGTGGGCGGGCGGACCGGTGTTGGTGGGCGTCAACGCGCTGCTGCGGGCAAAGACGCCGCCCGCCGAAGCGAATCGCATTCTGCCGCGCGTATATCTGCTCTCGAGCCGGGCGCGCATGCGCGCCGAGATTGCCGCGGGCACGCCGGCCGGCTCGTTGCGCGTATATCTGGGCGTGTGCGGCTGGGGCGCGGGGCAGTTGGAAGACGAGATCCGGCGCGGGCTGTGGCGCGTCGAGCCCGGCTCGGCCGGCGTGGTTTTCGATGCGCAACCCGGCACGTTGTGGGCGCGGCTTCATTAACGGCACATAAGATTATTCCGTTTTCACAATCGCAACCTTCGGCGGCGCGATGCGTTTTTTGTGACAGGAGATGATGCCATGAAGATTCGCAACATTCTGCTTTCCGGCGTGCTGGCTGCGTCCTCGCTGCTGGCCGGGTGCGCGTCGCACGCGTACGTAGCCGCTTATGTGCCGGGCCCGCCCCCGGCGCCCTACGTAGTGGGGGCCGTCGGATATGCTCCGGGCCCCGGCTACGTGTGGGCCGACGGATTCTGGGACCTGCAGGGCAGCCGCTGGGTCTGGGCTCCGGGATCCTGGATGCGTCCGCCGCATCGGCGCGCGCACTGGGTGGCCGCGCACTGGGTGCAAAGGAACCACGGCTGGCGCCGCGTCGAAGGCCGCTGGCGCTAAGGGCGCGCGGTCCGGCTGGAGTATGATGAAACTCCTGCCGTACATGATCGAACGAATCAAGAGACTGCTCGCTCACCCCGAGACTCGCGACCTCGGCATTGACGATCCGCGAACCACCGAGCGGCGGCGAGGCATCATCGAGAGCAACCGGTTCCTCTGGCGAATCTACGACGAATGGTACCGGTTGATTTCCGCCTCGCTGCCGGCGGGTCCGGGCAGTGTATTGGAGCTGGGCTCGGGCGCGGGCTTTCTCGATCGCTACGTACCCGGCCTCATCACTTCCGAAGTTTTCCCGTGCCCTGGCATTCAGCTTGTGCTCGACGCGCGGCGCCTGCCGTTTTCATCCGGCACTCTGCGGGCCATCGCAATGGTGGATGTTCTGCATCACATTCCCGACAATCGCGCTTTCCTGAGGGAGGCGCAGAGGTGCCTGCGATCCGGCGGAAGAATCGTGATGATTGAGCCGTGGGTCTCGACATGGTCGCGGCCCATCTACAGCCATTTGCACCACGAGCCCTTCGATCCCCATGCCGCGGACTGGACGTTCCCGGACTCCGGTCCGCTCTCCGGCGCAAACGGGGCCTTGCCGTGGATCATTTTTCAGCGCGACCGCCGGCAGTTTGAAGCGGAGTTCCCCGAACTGGGAATCCAGGCGGTGCGGCCCTTCCTGCCGTTTCGCTATCTGGTTTCCGGCGGAGTGTCCATGCGCCAGTTGATGCCCACGGCCACGTTCCCTCTCTGGCGCGGATTCGAATCCGCCCTGGGCGCATGGGGGCATCACTGGTCCATGTTCGCCTTCGTCCAACTGGCGCGACGCTGAGCGGCTCTGCTTTTCTCCGGGCTTGCGGCCGGTGTATACTAGGCGGCCATTCGGATGCGCCACTTAGAGAGGTGAGGGAATGAGCAAGAACGAAAAAGACCAGCTCAAGCTATTGTTCTACATAGCAGGCTCTGACCTGGACGGGGCAAAACGTTATCTCGCCCAAATGAAGGCCGACGACCCGGCAACTAACTGGATGCTGCAGATGCACACCACCGTTTCGCAGATCCTTGGCTATTTGAACAAACTCGTTGACGACCTGTAAATTCGCGACGCCGGACGAAACGACGCGCCCTACTTGTCCTCAGGCTTGTTCTGCGGATCCAGGCGGCCAACGGTCTTCAACTGCTGGAACATCCGCTCCACCTCGGCCTCGTCGCCCGGAAGCAGCACGGGGTAACGCGGCGGCGGGTTGCGGCGCGGCTCCGCGCGGCGGTTCGCCGCGGGGTGTTGCGGCTCGCCCCAGAAACTGCCCCAGGGGGCGCCTTCGATCAACGCCTCGCGGGGATAGCGCCGCAGATTGCGCAGCAGACTCTCTCGGCCCTGCTCGTCGCCGGCGTAGACCAGCAACGCCGTCCCGTTGTTCATGAACGTGAGGCGCACGATCAACGGAAAACCGAACAGCTTGTCGACGCGCGCTATCTCCGGCCACGGGATGCGCCTGACGCCGCCGCGGAAGTGCCTCTCCATCCGCAGATGGCTTTC
>CAYVPZ010000261.1:2727-6794 GCA_964453955.1 uncultured Solibacteraceae bacterium
GTCAGGGAGAAGGCCCAGGGTGAACGCCACCACGGCGCCCGGCAGCAGCAAACCCGCCGCAATCCACGCCCAGTGCCAGGCCAGACCTACCCATGCGGAAAACGCCGTGAACGCAAGCGCTACTACGCCGGTCCACAAGTAATCGCGAGGAGAATCGTAGCGTGAAACCAGGCCCGGCACACTTTCAGCCTAACGCCGCGGGCGGTCTGCGTCAACGCACTTGTGCGATGTGTTCGCGGCGCCAGCGTATGACACCCAGTCGGACATAATCGATCCCGCTCCAAATGGTTGCGAGAGTGGTTGCCGCGACCAGAAAAACGTGAACCGCCGGAGGCCAGTGGAAGAGAGTCGACCGTATGAACAGCACTCCCACACAGGCGCCCACCTGCACCAGCGTGCTCAGCTTGCCCCAGATGGATGGCGGAAAATCGCGAATGGCCGTCCACGCGAACGCCGCGCCCACCATCAGAAGAATGATGACGTCGCGAGCGAGGACCAGTACCACCAGCCACCACGGAACCGCGCCCACGCGTCCCAGCGTGAGGAACAAAGTGACCAGCAGCGCCTTGTCGGCCAGCGGATCGAGCCACGCGCCCAGCCGGGAAGTCCAGCCATAGCGGCGCGCGAGGAAACCGTCCACGCCGTCGGTGAGTCCGGCCACCAGGGTGAGCGCCAGCGCCGCGCCTGAGTTGCCGCCCAGCACCTCGGCGGCCACCACGGGAACCAGCGCCAGGCGAGCCGCCGTCAACAGATTCGGCAGGTTACGAGAGAGGTTACGAGGCAACTTACGAGACCAGCGCGTGAGCCACTCGCGTGGCGAGCTGATCGAAACTCAGAATCTCGTAGAGCGACGGATCGGACATGATGCGCGCGACCAGCGCGGCATGCATGGCATGGCCGGCACGCTCGGCCACCACGTGCCCCAGCAGCGGCCGGCCGATCAGCGCCAGATCGCCGATCAGGTCCAGCGCTTTGTGGCGGCAGCATTCGTCGGGGAAGCGCAGGCCACCGGGGTTGAGCACGCCGTTCGGCTGAAAGCAAATGGCGTTGTCCATGGATGCGCCGCGGATGAGTCCCATCCGCCGCATCGCCTCCAGGTCGTGTTCGAAGCCAAAGGTGCGCGCCGGCGCGATCTCCCGCGCATACCGCTCCGGGGTGACCTCCATCTCAATGCATTGCCGGCCAATCAGCGGGTGATCGAAGAAGACGTCGCAGGTGAGCAGGAACTGATCGGCGGGCAGGATGGAGATGCGCTTGTCGCCGTTCTCCACGGTCACCGGCCGGCGGATGCGCATGTACCGACGACGCCGCCGGTACTGCCGGATCCCCGCCTGCGCCAGCAATTCCACCCACGGCAGCCCGCTTCCATCGAGGATGGGCACCTCGAGGTTGTCGATCTCCACGTAAGCGTTGTCCAGACCCATGCTGTAGAACACGCTGAGCAGGTGCTCGGTGGTGGAGATGAGCACGCTGCGGCACATCAGGCTGGTGGCGTAGCTCACGCGCGCCACGTAGCGCCAGCTTGCCGGAACGGGAGTGTTGTCGAGATCGCTGCGGAGAAAAACGATGCCGGTGGAAGGCGGCGCCGGCAGGATGCGGACCGAAACCGGGACCCCGCTGTGGAGCCCCACGCCGCGGGTTTCCACCGGGCGTTGCACGGTTGTTTCAAAGCGCAACCGATCCTCCTGGATATAGACTTCGAGCGCGGGCAAATGATTATTGTATCAGTGGCCCGGAGTTTCCAAGCACATGATATGCAAAGACTTGTAAATTCAATACTGTGTCTCTACGGCCACACAACCGCCGTGATTGTGGCGTAATCGACACGTTCCTGCAGTGGCCGGGAGGGGAGCAAGTGGGCAATGCCGAAAAAAACCCGCCCGCGCCCTTCAGGAGGCGCGGGCGGTTTTGTGACTTACTCGGTCAGATCAGCTTAGAACAGGAACTTCGCGCCAATCTGTATAGTGCGCGGATCGAACGCAGAGGTGATCGCGCCGAAGTTGTTGTTGATCGCGCCGTTGCTGTTGAACGAGGCCGTGGTGGACAACCCGTCCCACTGGGTGTGGTTGAAGGTGTTGAACGTCTCAAAGCGAATCTGCAGGGTGGCCCCTTCCGGATTCCACCACTTGATCCCGCTGAAGTTCTTGAACAGGGACGTGTCCAGGTTCCACCGTCCGGGTCCGGTGATGGTGTCCTTGCCCGCGCTGCCGAACACTCCCAACGTGGGGTCGGTAAAGGCCGAGGTGTTAAACCATTCGGTCTCGGTTCCAACAGTGGAAACCGATCCCGACTGGTTGGGCCGGTTGGTGACGTCGCCACCCATGCCCAGAGTGTTCCCGGCCAGCGTCGCGGTGTACGGCACACCCGAGTCCGCGATGAAGATGCCGGACAACGTCCAACCGCCCAGAAGAGTCTTCGCCGCGCCGGTCCCGTGGGTGAAGAAAGGAAGTTCATAAACGTAGTCGGCGAAGAAGATGTTCGTCCGATTGTTGGAGCTGAGCCCCCAATCGTAGCCGCGATTATAAGGATTCGAGAGAGTGTCCAGGTCGCCGGAGTTCCCGTTGATGGCCACCCCGGAGCTGGTGTCATAGGTTTTCGAATAGGTGTAGCCGACCTGCAGGCTGAGGCCGTGCATCGCCTGCATGCGGAGTTCGGTCTGGAGTCCGTTGTATTTGTCGCGGCCCCCGTCGTCGTACATCAGAATCGCGTCGTAACCCTGGTAGGGCCGGATCGCATCGACGTTCAAAGTTCCCGCGATCACCTGCATGCGCTGGGCGAGATTCGCGCTGGAGTACAGCGGAGCGTTGATGTCGGACGCCTCGCTCTGGTGGAATCCCACGTTGCCGACATAGGACGCGGTGGCAACCACTCCATGCCAGAGCTCGCGCTGCACGCCGAGGCTCCACTGATCCGAGGTGGGGTTCCGGTAATTGGTCGCATTCTCGCCGGTGATCGACGAAGTCGTAATCGGCGTGGCGGCGGCCGTGCCCGTGAGCAGACTGACTGCCGGGTTGTTGAAGTACACGTTGCTTACGGTCGGGGCGGCGCTGAACGGGACGTTCGGACCCATGTTGTACACGTCGTTGCCTTGCACGCGTTCGTACATGATGCCGAAGCCGCCGCGGACCACGGTCTTGCCGTTGCCAGTCAGGTCATAGGCGAAACCAAGGCGCGGGCCCCAGTTGTTCCAGCCATTGTTCACGATATCGTTCGGAGCGCCGGCGGTCACGCCGGTGATGCCCATGCCGTTCTGGTAGAGCTGGAGGGCGGATGCCGCGCCGACGCCAGGAGCGAGACCCGGGCTGCCGGGGCTGATGAGCCCGGTGGTGGGGCTGACGATTCCCGCGTCCGCCGGGTTGTACAGATTCGGATAGAAATTCGACATCCGGTGGTTCTGTTCGTAGGTGTGGGGGATGCCCTCCCAGCGCAGGCCGAGGTTCAGGGTAAGGCGATTATTCACGCGCCAGTCGTCCTTGACGTAAGTGGCGATGGTGTTGTTAGCCCAGTGTCCGCTGTCCTGAACGGCCAGCTCGTTATACGAGGCGGCATAGCCCAGCAGGAAGTCGGCAAAGCCAATTCCGGTGTAGGTGCCATTGAAGTCGAAGTCGCCCTCGGTATGGCCAAAGAGTTGCTGGTACTTCGTGGCGAACATATAGAGGCCGCCAAACTTCCAACTGTGCCGGCCATGGTTCCAGGAGAGGTCCTCTCTGATCTCGTAATTCTTGTAGCCATTCGTCCAGGGATAGTTGGACGGATCGTAGTTGGCGCCGATGCCGTTTTCGAAGGATACCTCGGGGAGACGGTTGTCGGCGTTTGGCCCTGTGAACAGCCTTGGCGGGTCTACGGCGGTGGTGCGCTGGTAAATCCCGTCCGGCGTGACATCGATGGTATTGCCGTTGGCGTTAAAAGCTACCTCGTTGACCACGTTCGGGCTGATAGCGTACGTGGCGTGAATGACACCGGCCCAGGTCGGGTTGCCAAACACCGAGCCGACGCTGGGGAAGCTGTCGCCGCTCCAGAGGGACTCCCCGTAGGTCTGGCTGAGCTGTTCCGACACCCAGTGGCCA
>CAYVPZ010000262.1:0-6781 GCA_964453955.1 uncultured Solibacteraceae bacterium
GAGAACATCCCGCGCTGCCGCATCATCTGGTGGTGACGGGCAAGCGGACCTGGTACGGCGCGCGGGTGCATGAGGCGGCGCGCGATTCCGCGGCGGCCAGCCGGATTCATTTCACCGATTTCGTGGACGATGACAAGCTGGTGCAGCTCTACGGCGGCTGCGATCTGTTCGCGTTCCCGTCGTTTTACGAAGGTTTCGGGTTGCCCATCCTGGAAGCCATGGCCTGCGGGCGCGCGGTGGCCTGCTCGGACACCTCCGCCATGCCCGAGGTGGCCGATTCCGCCGCCCTGTTGTTCGACCCCTACGTGCCCGGCCAAATGGTTCGCGCCATGCGGGATCTTCTGCTCGATCATGAACTGAGGGCCCGCATGGAGCGGCTGGGGCTGCAGCGCGCGGCCCAGTTCAGTTGGCAGAGGACGGCGGAACGGACGTTGGACGTGTATCGCGAAGTGGTGGGGAGCGAGCATCCGGTGAGGGTGGCCGCGAAACCGGCCTCGGTGAGCCGATGATCCGCCTCGGGCGCCTTCTTCCCGCTCTGCTCGCCGCGCTCGCGCCGGTCTGCGGCGCCTCGGACGCGGCGCCGTCCTCCGAACAGTTGCGCTACAACGTCAACTGGCCCAGTGGCCTGAGCCTGGGCGAAGCGTCGCTCCGGTTTACGAAGACGCCGGCTGCCGCCGGTCAGCCAGGCAGGATCGATGGCGAACTCACCATCGACGCCTCCATCCCCGGCTTTCAGGTGGCGGATCGATATAGTTCGCGCGCCACCACCGGCTATTGCTCGGTCCAGTTCGACAAGAAACTCAGACACGGAACCCGCCAGGCCGATGAAGTGATGCACTTCGATCAGCAGCACATGACGGCATCGCGGGAGACGTTGAACGCATCCCACGAACCGGTGGAGGGCGTCGATCTGGGCAAGTCCGAAGCAAGCGCGCCCGCGTGCGCCAAAGACGCGCTGACCTATCTCTCCTTCCTGCGCAACGAACTGGCCGAGGGGCGGCTGCCGCAACAGCAGCCGGTGTTCTTCGGCGCCGCGTACGACGTGCGCGTGGATTTCCGCGGCACTGAGACGGTCAAGGTGGGCGACGCTTCCATGCAAGCCGACCGCGTGAATGTCTCGTTGCACGGTCCCGGCTCCGAGATGAGCTTCATCGTCTTCTTCGCTCACGATGCGGTTCGCACGCCGGTGCTGTTCCGCGTTCCCCTCGCGCTGGGCACGTTCTCCATGGAGTTGGCGAAGCCGTGAAACGCATGGCCGCCGCCCAGCCCTGATCCGATGCGGGTTGCGTTCTTTTCGCCATTACCGCCGGCCCGAAGCGGCATCGCCGATTATTCCGCCGCTTTGCTGGATGAACTGGAGCGGCTCGCCGAGGTTTCGCGGATTCCCACGCTGCCGCCCGATTTCGACCCCGCTTCCTGCGACATCGCCCTTTATCAGATTGGCAACAACGCCGACCACGCGTTCTGCTATGAAGCGGCGCTGCGCTGGCCCGGCGTGGTGGTGCTGCACGAAGCCAACCTGCACCACCTCATCACCGACCTGACCATCCGCCGCGGCGACTGGGACGGCTACCTGCGCGAGGTGGAGCACAACGGCGGGCCGCTGGCGCTGGCCTGGGCGAAACGCTATGTTCGCACTCTCGAGCGCGGCCCCGATTATGAAGGCGTTCCGATGTTGCGCACGCTGCTCGAAAGCGCCCGTGGAGTGATCGTGCACAGCCGGTTTGTGGAGTGCGAAGTGCGCCAGGCGGGCTTTGCCGGGCCAGTGGCGGTGATCCCGCACGGCGCATGGCTGCCCGAGCGGCAGGACCATCTCGGGTACCGGCACCGCCTCGGTCTGGACGAAACCGTGCCGCTCATCGGCGTATTCGGCTACCTGAAACCGTATAAGAGGATCGCCGAATCTCTGCGCGCGCTGCAACGCCTGGTGCAGGTTGTCCCCGCGGCGAAGATGATCCTGGTGGGCGAGGCGCATCCGGAGCTGCCGCTGGAATCGCTCCTCGATTCTCTGCGCTTGCTGCCTTGCGTGCGCGTGCTCGGCCACACCAGCATCGACGATTTTAACGGCTATTTGTCGGCGTGCGATGTGGTGCTCAACCTGCGCTATCCCACGGTGGGCGAGAACTCCGGCACGCTGATGCGCGCGATGGGAATGGGCAAGCCGGTGCTGGTTTCCGATACCGGGTCGTTCAGCGAACTGCCCGATGACGTGTGCCTGAAGGTGCCCGTCGACGCCACTGAGGAAGATTTCCTTTTCGAGTATCTGAGCCTGCTGACGTCGCGGCCGACGCTGGCCCGGCAGATGGGCGAGAAGGCGCGCGAGTGGGTGGCGCGGGAGTGCTCCTGGCCGCTCGCCGCGCACCGGTATCTGGACTTTTTGGAAACAGTGGCGCACGGCGGTGCGGACGAGGCCGAACCGGTCACCGCGGCGACAGAGCAAGTTGACGAGGGCGTCAGCGGCGGGTTACCGGAGCCAGCCCTCCCGGAGCCAGCCCTCCCTGAGCCAGTCCCCGCGGAGCCAATCAACGATGAGCCGCACCCAATCGACAAGAAGTACATCCTAGGCTGGACCTCCGAGGAGGACGGCACGAAGGACTACGCCAGGGCGCACCTCGATCGGCTCACCAGAACCCTTGAGCTGACGCCGCCCGGCGGTGCGGACGACCGCGTTCTCGAAATGGGCTCCTACCTGCAGATCACCGCCGCGCTGAGCACCAGACTCGGATATGGCGAGGTTCGCGCCTGCTACTACGGCCCGGCTGGCCGCAAAGAGCGGAAGCGCGTCCAGTCGGTGGACGGCGAAGAGTTCGAGTGCGAAGTGGATTTGTTCAACGCCGAAACCGACCGGTTCCCCTACCCCGACGAGTACTTCTCCACGGTGCTGTGCTGCGAGCTGATCGAGCACCTCAAAGCCGACCCGATGCACACCATGGCGGAGATCAACCGCGTGCTCAGGCCCGGCGGGCACGTGCTGCTGACCACGCCGAACGTCATCTCATATCGGGCCATCGCGGGCATCCTGCAGGGTTATCATCCCGGCTTCTTCCCCGCCTACATCCGGCCCGACGCCACCGGCCAGGCCGACGCGCGCCACAATCGCGAATACGCCCCGATGGAGGTGACTTTCCTGCTGCGCGACGCCGGCTTCGAAACCGAGTCCATCACCACCGGGCCGTTTCTGGGCGAGCCGAAGCCCGAGTTCGGCTGGGTGAAGCACCTGCTGGAGCGGTATCAGCTCTTCACCACGCTGCGCGGCGACGATACGTACGCGCTCGGCCGCAAAACGGGACCGGTGAAGGACCGCTACCCGGCGTGGCTCTACAGCGGAGGAGAATGAAGGCCGTCTGGAGCGATGTCCGCACGGCGGCCAGCGGCCTGAAGCTCACCCTCGGCCTGACGCTCGCGAACCATGCCGGCTTCATCGGCTGGCAGTTCTACGATCCCGATACCAACCGTTTCATCCAGGAGGGCGAGTGGATCCCCGCCGCGGCCGCCGGCGATACGAATCTGACCATCGAGTTTCCTCCCGAGCCCGGCGGCTACCGCATCTACCTGTCGACGGTCAGCGCGGAAGAGGGCTGGGCCTACATGCGCGGCGAGCCGTTTGTGGTGGTGGACGCGGTGGTGGATGGAGTGGGGGACGGTGGTCCGGCCATACGCGTTCTGAGCCACGAAATCTGTACGCTCGCGCGGCTGCGCTGGCGCTCCTTCCTGCGCGCACTCCCGAAGCTGTTCACGCTGCCGGCGGCCAGCCTGTGGCGCAACCGCATGCTGCTGCGATCCATGGTGAAGCGCGACATTCTGACGCGCTACCGCGGCTCCATGGGCGATGTCCTGTGGACCGTGCTGAACCCGCTGCTGCTCATGCTCACGTATTTCTTCGTGTTCGGCGTGGTGCTGCGCACCAGATTTGGCGCGGATCGCAGCGGCTCCGGCTACGTGCTCTACTTCCTGGCGGGCATGCTGCCCTGGCTGGCCTTCAGCGAGGCCGCGGGACGCGCGCCGTACATCATTTTGGAGCACCGCAACTGGGTTAAGAAGCTGGCCTTTCCGCTGGAGATCCTGCCGGCCATTCCGGTTGTCTCCGGCATTGTGACGGAAGTGTTCGCGGTGGCCATCTTTGCCGCCACGCTGTTTGCGTTGCACGGCCACGTGCCGCTCACGGCGCTCTGGTTGCCCGCTCTGGTGATCCCACAGATCCTGTTTACGGTGGGACTGGCGTGGTTTCTGGCCGCGCTGGCGGTGTATATGCGCGATCTGGGCCAGATCAACGGCTTTCTGCTGACGCTGTGGTTCTTTCTCACGCCCATCTGCTATCCAGTGGCGGCCATGCCGAAGGCCTATCTGCCGGTGCTGGGAAAGAATCCGATGTTTGTTCTGGTGCAGGCGTATCGCGACGTTCTGCTGGACGGCCACGCCCCGGCAGCGCTGCCGCTGGTGAAACTATGGATTCTGGCGCTGGCGGTTTTCTTTGCCGGCCACGCGTGGTTTTACAAGTTGCGGAAGAATTTCGCGGATATTATCTGATTCAACGCCGCGCCAACAGGGATTGACTTAACCGGCCGCTCTCGTATACTCGAAAGCGATGTCTCACGATCATCGGAGTGCGGGACGCTCTCTGTTCGTAGCAGCTATGCTGGCGAGTCCCGTGTATCCGCTCCACGCTCAAACGCTTGTCCCGGCCGGCGAGGCGCGCGTGGAGTATGGCTACGCCGGTACGCGCGTCCCCATCTGGAGCGGAGGAGTTCTCCTTCCCATTCAGAACAACGGCTCACAGTCGCCGGTGATCCACTTCATCGACGACACCGGCAAAGAAGGCGAGCCTTTCACCTTCTCGATTCCGGGCACCGGAAACATCATGATCGCAGATGTGTCTCGCGGCCCCGATGGGACATACGCCCTGTGCGGGTGGACGCTCTACGATCGGGAGGGGAGGGGCCGGGACGGGTTCATTAGCTGGATTCCCCCGAGCCGTCGAGATGTCACCACCGTCTGGCCGTACCCGTACCACGCACAACAAATCGCAATCGCCCCGGATGGGACGACCTGGACACAGGGGTCCGACATCGTCTACGGCGCCGACTGGACTGGTTCGCAAAACGGTGTCATTCGCCGGTTTGACAAATCCGGTAAGCAGATTGGCTCCTGGATTCCGCGCAACAGCATCCTCAGGGAGGTCCCGGATTCGTTTGGCCTTTCGCAGGGAAAGCTGGCGGTCAACAAAGATCGTGCAGGATGGTACGCCAGCGTTGCGCATATGTATTTCGAGCTGACCTTCGATGGGGACAAGATCTCGAAGCCCGTGTCCTACCCAGGAATCGCTCCGCCGAAGGATGATACGCTGGCCACGGGGCTGGCGATCATGGATACCGGCGATGTCTATCTGACCGTGTACCGATACACTGCGGAACCCGACCTGATGTACCGTCTGGATAGAACCAACAGCTCGTGGGTTGCGTTGCCGAACCCGGTGAACCCGGACGGCAAACTGAACAGCCAACCTCTGATACTTGGTGGCGACGGAAAGAGGCTGGCTCTGTTTGGTGGCCCTGAGAGCGTGATCTTCCTCAAACCGGGCGACTGATCCCGGTTTGCATCAAATCAACTCTCCTCCAGCATTTTTCGCGCGCCGGCTTCGATGTCCCGCCGGATCTTATCCTCGGGCAGGAACTTCGCGACGATGCCCAGGTCCACGTCGACGGTCAGATCCTTTTCGGTCACCAGCACGGTGCCGCGGATGGGCGCCGTGAACGGCCCCATCTTGCCCGTGAACGAAAAGCTCAGCGTGTTCGCGTTCCAGCTTCTCTCCAGGTTGCGAATCTCTACCCCCGCGCTGCCCGCCCCCCGGAAAAGCTGATCGGCTCCCTCGTTGACGCGGCGGATCGCCTCCGCCTGCCCTTTGTCGTGCCCAATAGTGACTCGCATGTGGCCGGCTACTTGTGCTGCGTCTCCCAGTCGTACTGGATGTGCGGATCGTTGTACGGTATGCGCCCTTCGTCCTGCGGATCGTAAAAGCGGTCGGTGAGATACACCAGCATGGCCGGGTCGGTTCCGATCACCTTGTAGCCGTGCCCCACGCCGGGCGGAATCAAAAGCTGCCACGGCCGCAGCACCCCCGCGTACAGGGTGTTGCGAACGCCCCACGTGCGCGAATCCCGCCGGAGATCCACCAGCGCAACCTGGAACATCCCCTGCACCGGGAGCCAGCAATCGGTCTGGTGTTTGTGAAAATGGAACGCCTTGATGGTGCCCGGATAACTCAATGCGGCGGAAATCTGGGTGCTTTCCAACGGAAATTCGCGGGTCAGATCGGCACCCAGCCGGGCCACCTCAAGAAAATACCCGCGATCGTCCGGCCACACGCTGACCGGATTCACGCGCACGCCTTCGATGAGATCCGCCGAGTCGGGCCGCGTAATCACCTTGCCAATGCCGGGCTCGCACGCGAGCGCCGCCAACTCGATCTGAGCGCACGCCTGGGCGCCCGCGCTCATCCGGCTACCACCGCGACGTTCGATTCCGGCACCGTTCTCCTTTGCTCGGATGCCAGATTGCTCGCCCGCAGCAGCGACTCGAAGGTGCCCGCATCGGTCCACCACCCGTCCAGGAACGAGAAGGTCATGGTTCCCTCGCGGATGTACGCGTTGTTGACGTCGGTGATCTCCAGCTCGCCACGCCCGGACGGCACCAGCGTGTGGATCTTGTCGAACACCGTGGCGTCGTACATGTAGATCCCGGTGACGCCGTAATCGCTCTTCGGCTGTCTTGGTTTCTCCTCGAT
>CAYVPZ010000263.1:0-5735 GCA_964453955.1 uncultured Solibacteraceae bacterium
CGGTCGAGCGCCTCGATCACATGCTCCACCTGCGGCCGCGTAATGTCGTGAAACTGTATGGATACGATGAGCTTCCCGAACGCATCCGCGATCGCGCCATACCGTGCCTGCAGTCGAACCGACGACTCATGGGCCCTGTTTTGTATGTCGCGGAACGAGGAGAGGCTTGCCAGCACCGCCGCAACCACCGACGGCAGGTCCTTCACCTGTCCTTCCTCGAGGGCCGAGATGTTTTGCATCGCGCTTTCTATGGGCCCCAACAGCAGGCCCGCGGTATCCAGAGCGCCATCCACCCGGGTTTGAACGTTCCCCGCCAGCGACTTCACGTCGTCGGCCAGATTGCCGAAGTCGGCGCCGGCACTGCCCAGCCGCGCTGTTTCAATGCGGGTCAGAACTCCCAGCGTTCGGAAAGTCGAGACGGTCCCCTTAAACCCGGATAAAGTTTGCTTCAGCTGACCTGCCTCCTCGCGCAGGCGGTTCAGCGTGCCGGCGCCTTCTTCGGCGCGCGACTGCATGTCCCTCGAGCGGTCGAGCGCGCGGGTGAGCGCCTCCGCTGCGCGCAGCCCATGCTCTCCGGAAATCAGATTCGTCAGAACGCCCAGCTCGGAGGAAATCAGTCTTACCGCCGCAATGAACTCCGTCAGCTTTTCGCCGATTTTCAGGAAATCCTGTTCCGTTTCGTGATTCAGACGATCGAGATCCGCGATCACCGGCTCAAGCTTCCCGGCCCACGTCGCGGCCTCCGCATCGCCTCCAGCGGCTCTCCGGCGGCCGATCGCATCCACGGGGAGCAGCCGGACACCGGCGTTCCGGGCGGCCCGCAGCCAGGCGGACAGCTTTGCCCCCGGCCGTGGAACTCCAGCCGTGGTTTGTGTTTGGCAGGCTAACTGCATGCGGTTCGATTCAGGCTGTGGCACTCCAACGCATTCAGGACCAGCACCACCCGTCCGTCTCCCATGATGGCGGCGCCCTGGAACTCCTTGCATTGCTCCAGTCCGGCCGCGAGGGGTTTAACCAATACCTCTACCTCACTGAGAAACTTATCGACCACAAGGCCGTATTTCACTGCGCCTGCTTCGACGATGGCGACGGAAAGTTCCGGGGTCTTTGCGGGAGCCAGACCCAGCATCTCCGCAAGGTTGAATATGGAGTAAGTCGTTCCCCGGACCCGCGCCAGGGTGAGCCCGCCGTACTCGTGCGCCTCCCGCGGCGGCAACTTGACCATGTCGCGGATGTTACTCAGCGGCAGGATGTACTCCTCGGCTCCCGCTTCCAGCAGGATGCCCTTGGAAACCATGAGACTGGCCGGCAGCCTGATCAGCAGGGCGGTGCCTCGCCCCATCTTCGACCGGATTTCGATGGCGCCCTGCAGGTTGCGCACGTTGCTGCGGACCACGTCCATCCCGACCCCGCGGCCGGAGACGTCGGTAACCTTCGCCGCGGTGGTCAACCCCGGCAGGAACACCAACTGAAACGCGCCCTCCTCGCTCAGGGCGGCGGCGGCCTCCCGTGTTAGCAAACCCTTTTCCACGGCTTTCCGCTTGAGCGCGCCGGCGTCGAGGCCCCGCCCGTCGTCGGCAATCTCGATGGCCACCCCACCCGCCTCGTGAAACGCCCGCAGGGTCAATTGCCCGCTCGCGTCTTTTCCCGCGGCCCGGCGTTCCTCCGGCGCCTCCAGGCCATGGTCCACGGCATTGCGGATCAGGTGCACCAGCGGATCGCCGATCTGTTCGAGGATGGTCTTGTCCAGTTCGATTCCCTCGCCTTCGATGACCAGCCGCACTTCCTTCCCGAGAGTTCGTGCCAGGTCCCGCACCAGGCGCGGGAATCTCTGGAAGACGGTCTTAACCGGCAACATCCGAATCGACATGACGCTGGCCTGGAGTTCGTCGGCAATGCGGGAAATGTTCGAACCGGCCTCTTTCAGGTCCTTCGCCACCCCCGCGCTATCCGCGCCGTGATTCAGTTTCTGGACCAGCAGCGGGAATGCCCCGCGGGCAACCAGCAGTTCGCCGACTACCCTCATCAGCCGATCCAGCTTGTTCTGCTCGATTCGAATCGTCGAAGGGGCCGCGGAAGCGTCCGGGCGATCCGGCGGAGTCTTCGCCGGGGGTTGGACGGCGCCGCCAGGCTGCGGAGCCGGGCTCGGATCGGCGGCCGGCGACATGCGGCCCAGGATGGAGCGGGCAGCCCGCAAGGCCCTGCCCAGCTCGGAGCGCTCTACACTGCTCAGGGCCGCGCCGGTTCTCACCGCGGCATCCAGTATCCGGAGTTGCCGCGCTACCGGTTCTTCCAGTTCCGGACAGTTCCCGTACCGGGCGGCCGCCGACAAGGTCCGCAGCCCGCGCAGCCAGGTTTCGAGGACCGGTCCCGTGGACTCGCCGCCGTTCTCCATGCGCCGGAAACAGCCCTCGATCATCTCGACGCACTGCGACGTCGTGTTGAGAAACGCGGCTTCTCGTCCATCCACGGTCTGGCCGCTCGGCGCGGCGTTGGTCCGAACGCCCAAACGCCCCAGCAGTCCCGCCGAAACCGGGCCGCCGGCGCCCTTGTGCGTGAGGCTCCCCAGCAGTGTGCGGATGGCGTCGCCCGTCTCCAGCGCGGTTTGGATGGTCTCGCCGGACACCGGTCCGGCGGTTGCTCCCCGGAACGGATCGAGAAGGGATTCCAGTCCATGGGCCACCCGGAGCAGCAGTTGCAGCGGATGACCGGATGCGAGGGCGGCGCCCTGGACCTGTCCCAGCAGCAGACCCGCATTGCCTTTTATGCTGTGGACACCCCGAAAAAGAGAGTCCAGGCGGTCCCTCGACGCCGGCTGTCGCTCTAATGCCAGTGCGTCGCTTTCCATCTCCTCCAGGCGGTCTTCGCACTCCACCACGAACAGTTCGAACGCTTCCGCCGGCACCGCACCAAGCAGGGCCACCGCCGCGCCCTGGTCCTCCCGCAGCCGTATGAGCACGTCGCATTCGTCCGCGACAAAAACGAACACCTCCCCGATGGCCGCCTCATCGCGATCGGTGACCAGCAGGATCTCCCACCAGAGATAACAGTGCTCCGCCTCGAGCGCTGGCAGCGCCGGCACCTGGTCCGCATGCGCGGTGATATGTGCCTGCCCCAGTTCCCGCAAATCGTCGAGCAGGGTAACCGGATCCGCTCCGGAATAGAAGATCTCGCGGTGCGGCTTGAAGACGATCTCAAATGCCGCCCGAACCGCGGCTTCCGGCTTCGCTTCCTCGGCGCGGCCCGCGGGCGTGTGCTCAGGCGCCGGCAGCAGCCGCGCGAACGCGCCGGTTACTTCCACTTCGCCGGCCACGGCTTTCCCCTCCCCCGTCTCCTCGATAATCAGCCGGATGACGTCGCACGCCTTCAGTCCGCAATCGATCAATTCCGGGGTGACCGCGAGGCGTCCTTCGCGCGCCAGATCGAAGGCCTCTTCCATCCCGTGGGCGAACCTGGCCAAATGCGCCAGACCCGCGGTTGCCCCGGATCCCTTGATGGTGTGAATGGCCCGGAACACCCGGTGCACCAGCGTGGAATCGTCCGCTTCCGTCTCCAGCGCCAGCAGGGCGGAGTCGAGTTCGATCAGCAGGTCCAGAGCCTCGGCCCGGAATTCCACCCGCATTCGCTCCATGATGTCGGATTGCATCATATGGCGCCCTCCCCGCCAGGCATCAGCGCATGACCTTCCCCACTACCGCCAGAAGCTGGTCCGGGTTGAACGGTTTCACGATCCAGGCCGTCGCCCCCGCCGCCTTGCCTTCCTGTTTCTTCTCCGGATGCGACTCCGTGGTCAACAGAACGATGGGGACGAACTTGTATTCGGGCATGGCGCGGAGCTGGCGCGTGAACTCGAGGCCGTCCATCCTGTGCATATTGATGTCCTTCAGGAACAGGTGCAGTTCCTGGCCCTTCAGTTTCGATAAAGCGTCCAACCCATCCACGGCTTCGACAACCGCAAAGCCGCCGCCGCGCAGGACCAGGCTCACCATCTGCCGGAGACTGGCCGAATCGTCCACGGTCATGATGGTTTTCACGCGCCCTCCCGCGCACGGAGCAACTCGCGCCGCAGGCCGCAACGATCCACCGCGCCGAGGAAAGCCTCCGACGGGTTGTCGAAGGAAAGCGCCTGAACGGTCTTGCCCAGCGAATACAGGAGCTGGAGGATACAGGTGTCGATGTCCTCCAGGCCCGCGGTATCTACTTCCACCGGCGTGCCGTCCTCGAGACCTTCCGCAAGCCTCGCGGCAAGCTCGTGAGCGTGCCGGACGGTAACCGCGCCTTCGAGCTTTAGAATCTGTTTGCCCCGCCCGTTAACGATGGAAAACGGCATCGGTTTCCTCCTCCCCTTCGCGCCTGGTTCGGCAATCGCCGGCGGAATGTTGCCAGTGGCCGCCCCGCCTCCGCGCGTTCCCGGACTCTCTCAGCACCCTGTTAAGACCATGCGGATGTTCTCGACCATCATTTCCGGCGAGCTGGGCTTGACGATGTAAAGATCCGCGCCGGCCTCGAATCCCTTCGTTTTGTCCCTGCCCTCGCTTTCCGTCGACACGATGATGATGGGAAGCGAGCTGAACTTGCCATCGGCCCGCACCCGCCGGATGAATTCATACCCGTCCATGTTGCTCATGTTGATGTCGGTGAGCACCAGGTCGCAGGAGGCCGTGTACAGCTTTTCCAGCCCGTCACTCCCGTCCACCGCCGTAATCACCCGAAAGTGAGCCTGTTCCAATATGTAGGAGTGATAGTTCCTGACGAATTCCGAGTCGTCCACGATGAGGATCGTTTTCTTCGTGTCCACGGCGTTACTCCTTGATGTAGACCAGGTGGGTCTCGAATCGCTTCAGCTTGAAAGCCGCCGTCACGCGGCCCACCGATTCGGAGTGTCCGAGGAAGACATAGCCTCCCGGATTCAGGGCATTGTAAAAGTGGTCCACCACCGCCTTTCGCGAAAGATCGTCGAAATAAATCAGGACGTTGCGGCAGAAGATGAAGTCAAAGCCCCGCATGGCCCGCATCGCCATCCGGTCGTTCAGGTTCAGATGAAGGGTCTCCACGAGAGCAGTGGTTCTCCGCCGCACCATATACTCGCCGCCATCCTCGATCAGGTACTTCTCCCGGTATTCGTCGGGAACTTCGTTGACGGACCGGCATCCGTAGCGCGCCGCTGCCACCTTCCGCAGCATGTTTTCGTCAATGTCGGTCGCCATGATCTGGCAGTCCCAGGACTGGGCCTGCGGGAAAACCTCCTGGACGATCATCGCCAGCGTGTAAGCTTCTTCTCCCGAGGAGCAGCCCGCCGACCAGATCCGCAAGGTCCTCTCTCCGCGGGCCTGCTTGGCCGACAGCACTTCCGGCAGACAGTGGTTGGCGAACGCCTGCAACTGCTCGTACTCCCGGAACATGTACGTCTCGTTGGTGGTCACCAAATTGGCCAGCGCCTGCATTTCCTCGCCCTGCGGGTCGGCATAGCTGAGCTTGAACAGGTACTCCCGAGGGTCGGCCAGACCCAGCGCCGCCATGCGTTTGGCCACCCTCGTTTTCAGGAAGTAGATCTTCTTTTCATCGAAGTGCAGCCCCAGTTTCCTGTAGATTAGCTGGCTCAGACTTTGGAATTGTTCGACGGATAGATCGGGCATGGCGGTCGTCTAGCAGTTCAAAGCCTGCAAAACCTCTTCGTCGGATTCTTCACGCGCGCGCGCCGAGAGAACCGGCTCCAGCCCCGGTCGTTCGGTGGC
>CAYVPZ010000263.1:5745-6763 GCA_964453955.1 uncultured Solibacteraceae bacterium
ATCGCGCCCAGGCGAACCAGGCGCTCCGGGCTGGACAGGCAGGAGACCAGAAACGCGCAAACGTCGTCGCGAGCCGCCAGCAGGCCCAGAACCCGCACCGCCTGATAGCGGCACAGCGGAGTGTCTGGGTCCTCCACCACCGCCTGTAAAGCCGGCAGCAGGTCCCCGGCGGGGGCCGTCGCGACGCAGCGCGGATAAATGGCCATGAGCGCGCCGAGAATCGCGGGGCGCAGATGAGGCCCGCGCACTGCCAGCAGGCTGGCCACCTCGGCGAACTCCCGGGCCGATCCCAGCGCGGCGATCGCTCGCAGACAAGACGCCAGCAGGAAGTCCGGCAGCGCCGCGAAATCCGGAAAACGCCGGCGGATCGCGGCCAGCGACGATTCGTGTCCAATCTCCACCAGGGCCTCCAGACAAGCGCCGATCAACATCGGATGCGACCCGGTCTCGAGCAGACCTTCGATCCGGCCGCCGAACCCCTCTGCGCGTATTCTGCCGAGATTCTCCACGGCCGTGATCACCACGTTCGGATCTTCGTCGGAAAGCGCGGATGTATAGATTTCCCCGGCGTCACCCGCCTGAATTCCGCCCAAAACGTCAAGGACAAGCTTTCTCGTATCCTTGTCGCCATCGCGCATGGCCATGCCAAGAAAAGGAATCGAGGCGGCGCCCTTCCGGCGCAGCACCTCCACGGCCTGGTTGCGGATCTGGGGATCTTCGCTTCCCAGCAGCCCCATGGAACCCCCGATGGCCGCGTCCCCGTCGATTCGAGTCAGGGCCTGAAATATGGCGTCCCGTACGGCCAGCGAAGGTTCCCGGACCAACCGCTCCACCAGCACGGGCACGCCGTCCGGCGCATTCAGATAGCCGATATCCTCGGCGGCATAAACGCGCTCTGCTTCGTCGGGGGAATCCAACTTCTCCGAGTACTCTTCGAGACTGCTCATTCCACGGTCCTCCGAACGGCTCTCAGAATCTCTCCCGCCACCTGGTGGCTGGGCGCAACCACGCACGCCCC
>CAYVPZ010000264.1:0-6748 GCA_964453955.1 uncultured Solibacteraceae bacterium
CCAACCCCCGTGGCAGAACGGCGTGGCGCCGAACGACGGAATGCGGCATGTGCCCGACCTTTCGTTTCCCGCGTCCAATGTCGTCGATCCCTTCTTCCTTTACAGCAGCGACGACACGGATGGCAGCGTGGGCGCGCAGGCGGTGGGTGGCACATCGTGCGCCGCGCCCAGCATGGCCGGCGTCCTGGCGCTGGTCAATCAGTACCTTGTATCCAGCGGGGCGGTGCCGAAGGCCGGTCTGGGGAACATCAACCCGACCCTGTACCGGCTGGCGCAAACCCAGAGCAGCGCATTTCACGACATCGTGAACGGCAGCAATATTGTGCCCTGCGCCAGCGGCTCGCCTGGCTGTGTCAATGGCTTTGAGGGCTGGTCCGCGGGTCCGGGTTATGATTCCGCCAGCGGGCTGGGCTCGGTGGATGCGTACAACCTGGTGCACGCGTGGAGCACGGCGCTGGCAACCGTGGCCGTCGTGGTTCCCTCCGCCGGCCAGTATCCCGTGTACCAGACCAGCACCAACACGTGGACCTTTACGCTGACATTGACGGAAGAGGCGGGCATCGCCACCACCCTCACCGGGTTCACCGTCAACGGCGTCAGCTACGCGGCGCAGATATCGTCGCTGTTTGGCGCCTCGGCCATAGGCGCGCGCGGCTCCATCAAGGCAACCTACACTTTGCAGAATCTTGACGTGTCCAGCGGGCCCGTGAATGTCGTCTTCGGCTTTTCGGGCGTGGATGCGGGCGGCGCCGCCTGGAATACCACGATGACCGTTCCGTTCGCCGGCCCCCAGCCCCAGATTGCGATTCGCACCGCCAACAACGCGGCCAGCGGACAGGCGGTATTCGCTCCGGGCATGCTGGTGGGCGTATACGGAACGGGAATGGGCGATTTTGCGCAATTGGCCACCGTCACTCCCCTGCCGGAATACATGGCCGGAGCCGAAGCCTGGATTAATTACGGAGAAGGCTACGCTAATACCGTGGCTGTGCCGCTGATGTACGTTGCGCCCGACCAGGTGAACGTGCAAATTCCTTTCGAAGTCACCTCGGGCGCCGCGCAGCTCTGGGTGGGGAATCCGTACGCGAACGCGTCGTACAGTTTCAGCGTAGGGGAAGCCGCCCCAGGGATATTCTCGTACGCCACCACGGGAGCGGCCAGCCCCATTGGCTCGGAATCGGCGCGCGCCGGGGACACGGTGGCCATCTATGTTACTGGCCAGGGCGCGGTGCAGCCGGGGGTGGTGGATGGCGCAACGCCGTCGGCGGGCGACATTCCCGGACCGATGCAGGCAGTATCGATTACGGTGGGCGGGATTGCGGTGGCGCAGCCTTTCGCCTACATCGGCATTCCGAGCTGGTCCGTGGGCGTGCTGCAAATCGACTTCACCATTCCGAGCGGCGTCGCGGCGGGGCCGCAGCCGGTGGTGGTGACCGTTGGCGCCACTGCCAGCCTGCCGGCGAATATTACGATTACGGAGTAACGGCCGGCGATGACGAGTGTGATGCGCATCGTATACGATACGAATCGTACATATGCGCACCCTCCTGTTACTCGCTATGATCGCCTCGTCCTGGCTGGTGGCCGCCGAGGCGCCGGCCGAAACTCTGAATGCGGCTCGCGCCCTGGCCGAATGGTCGCGGGTCTGCGAGCAGGACGGGACATTGCTCTGGCACAAGTCTCTGTGCGGTCCCATGGTTCTGGTGGACTCATCTACCCGCGCCGCCGTCGCCAACCGTCCGGACCCGGATAATCTCTTCCGGAAAGACGGCGACGTCTTTATCGGAGAATTCCCTAAGCAATTTACGCCCTCCAACACGGCCATCCATTGGAACGGGCAGGAATGGTCCACTGTTGTGCTTCCGCTGCCGGTGGATCCCTTTCGGCGGCTCACGCTATTGGCGCACGAGTCCTTCCATCGCATCCAGCCCGGCCTCGGCCTGGGCGCATCGGACGCACCAAACGCGCATCTGGACACCGAATCCGGGCGCCTCTGGCTGCGTGTGGAACTGCGCGCGCTGGCCAGCGCGTTGCGCTCGGAGGGTCCGGCCGCCCGCCAGGCCGCGGCCGACGCGATGCTGTTCCGCATGTATCGTCACTCTCTTTTCCCTGGCTCCGAGGCCATGGAAGCAGCCATGGAGAAACAGGAAGGGCTGGCCGAGTACACCGGGGTTTTCATCGCTCTGCGCGAGACCGGAGAAAGCGTCGGCCGCGAGGCGCGTATCGTGGAGGCGTTCGAGGATAGCGACGCATTCGCGCGTTCGTTCGGCTACGCCACGGGTCCGGCTCTCGGCCTGCTGCTGGACCGCTATGCCGCCGGATGGCGCGAGCGCGCGACGTCCACATTTCTCGACTCCATGCTGGCTTCCGCGCTGGACGTGAAGCCGCCGCAGGATCTCCAGGGCGAGGCGCTGAAACGCGCCGCCCCTTATGGCTACGCCGCCGTGGCTCGCGCCGAGAGCGAACGCGAGGAACGGCATCAGGCCGTTCTGGCCGACCTCACCGCCAGGTTTATCGATGGCCCCACGCTCGATTTTCCGCGTTCGCAGAAAATGTATCGGAACTTCAATCCCCAGACTCTGGTTCCGTTCCCGCCGTACGGTACGTATTACCCCACTGGCACCTTCACTGCTCCGTGGGGGAAGCTGGAAGTGCAGTCGGGCGGCGCGTTGCTTGCGCCCGACAATATGTCGCTACGGGTGTCCGCGCCAGCCGATCCAAACGCGCGCCCCGTTCGCGGGGACGGATGGGTGCTGGAGCTCGCGCCTGGCTGGACCATTCAAGCGTCCCCTCACCCGGGGAGTTTTGCGCTGGTTGCGCCTGCCGGGAAGTAATCACCGCGGTTCGCGGAAGCCGAAAAAGGCGATGGCCAGCGTGGACAATTGCACCGCCGCAATCAGCGCCACGCACGCCGTCCAGCCGCCCACCCGCCATGCCAGCGATGGCACGCTGGCCCCGGCGCTTCCACCGAGATAGTAGAACGTGGCGTACAAGCCGACGGCGAGGGCGCGGTCGTGGTGCGCGTTGAGCCCGATGGAGCTGCTGATGGCCGTCTGGGCGACGAACACGCCGGTGCAGCAGATGGCCAGTCCGGCGGCCACGGCAAGGACGCGCGGCGCCAGCGTGAGCGCGATGCCGCCCATGCCGATGGCCGCCGCGAACATCAGCATGCGCCGGGAGCCCAACCGATCCACCCAGCGGCCCGAGAACGGCGTGAGCACTGCGCCCACCAGATACACCACGAAGATGGAGCCCAGCAGCGAAGGGCTGAGTGAAAAGGGCGGGGCGGCCAGGTAAAACTTGACATACGTAAACGGCGCCACCAGCGAGAACAGGACGCAGAAGCCCACTCCGTAGCGGGCCAGCAAACCGGGGTTGCGCAGGTGGTCCGCGGCCGGCCGGAAAAACGCGCCGGCGCCGGACGGGCGGGATCTCCTCTCCTCGGGAAGCCATCGCCAGAGGGCCGCCGTCACGGCGAGATCCAGCAGGCCGACGGCGACAAACGACCATTGCCACCGGGCGTGCTCGGCCACCAGACCGGAGATCGCGCGCCCGCAAAAGCCGCCCACAACCGTGCCCGCGACGTAGGCGGCCATGGCCGATCCGATGCTCTCCACGGGCCATTCGTCGTTGATGTAGGCGACGGTGACCGCGAAGATCCCCGGTGTAAACACGCCCTGCAGAAAGCGCCAGAAAATGAGCTGTCCGAGGCTGCCGGAGGTGGCCGCCAGCAGCGAAGTGAGGCCCACCAGCAGGGCGGACACCAGCATCACGCGCCGCCGCCCGTAACGATCCGCGAGACGGCCCATGAACGGCGCCGCCAGGGCGACTCCCAGAGTGGACGCGGTTACCGTGAAACTGATGGCGCCTTTGCCAGCGTGGAAAGCTCCCTCCAGCAACGGCAGAATGGGCTGGGTCAGGTACAGGCTGAGGAACGCGCAGATCCCCGCCATCACCACGGTCCAGACCGGGGGACTGGACGCTCCTCCCGGCGCGGCCACTATTTGGCCGGCTCTTCCACGGGCTTCCATCGGCCGGCCAGCCGCTGTGCCTCGGCCAGCTTGCGCGGCTTCAACTTTTTCTCCAACTGATCGCGCTGGTCTACGCAGCCGCTGTTGCCTTTGGCCGCGCACAGACTCAGCCACTTGTACGCCTGCACATAATCTCGCTTCACAATCTCGCCTTTGGCGTAGCTGGCGCCCAGATCGTGCTGCGCTTCCACCTGTCCCTGGTTGGCCGCGCGTTCCAGCCATTTCACGGCTTCGTCGTAGTTCCTGGCTACGCCCTTGCCGTCCAGATACAACAGCGCGAGGTTGTACTGCGCGTCGAAGCTTCCGCTCTCGGCCAGCGGCTGCCACTCCTTCGCCGCCGCGGCGTAATCCTGCTTCTGGTACGCCGCCACACCCGCGGCGAAATCCGCCGGCGCCGGCGCGGCGGAGGCAAACGATGCCATGGCGAGCACTATCCACGCGGTTTTCATATGCCCTCCTGCCTCTGCCAGTCTGACTCGGCACTCTCCGCCCAGGTTTCGTGCGCCTATGCCCATATAGCTATTCAAACTGCCGGCGAAACTGGGCGAACTGTCCTTTCAGCGCCTCCAGTTCGTCGCGCAGGCGCACCACTTCGACTTCCAGCAGTCCCAACCGGTCCGCGCGCGGCGGCGGGGCATCATGGGTCTCCGGGCTCTCCATCGCGCCAGCGGGCGGAGCGCCCGAGAGCAGGTGCGCGAAACGGACTTCCTTCTCGCCGGGCCGGCGCGGCAGCCGCACCACCAGCGGTTCGGGTTCCCGCTCCATGAGCCGTTGGAGCACCGCCTCCACTTCGCCGGTGTCGTCGAAACTGTGCATCCTCTCGGTGTGGGTGCGCAACTCGCCCACGGTCTGCGGGCCGCGCAGCATGAGCTCGCACAGGATGGCGGTTTCGCGCCGGTCGGGATTCAGTTGTTCGCTGAGGCGCTGGGCGTGCTTGGGCACCCTGCTGCCGGCCCCGGTGCTGCGCAGCGCCAGCCCGCGCGCGCGCAAGGATTGCAAAGCCTGATCGACGTCGTCCTCGTCGTAGGAGACCGCCGGGTCGCGATTCGATTTCTGATTGCAGGCGTTCACCAGCGCATTCAACGAAAGAGGATAGTATTCGGGCGTGGTGATCTCTTTCTCGATCAGCGCGCCGAGTATACGGATTTCCACCGGGTTCAGGTTGAGTTCCAATCTGCTCCGAGTATAACGGGCGCGGAACGCAGTCAGCGCGGTTGCGTGATGGCGCTGTTGGCCATGGTCATGAGCTTCTGGCAGCAGCCGCTGAGATTGATGGTTATGTCGCGCAGGGAAGAGCCGTCGAAGCGCAGCCGGGGCGGTTTGCGGTGGTCGGGACAGCGGACACCATCGAGCTTTCGTTCGGTGGCTCGCTTGAACTGCTCCACGCTGTCCACGAGAACATATTATCACTGTTTTGTTTCGGGCGGATGAAGCTCTCGCGGCGTGGGTTCAACTCACCGGCTGCAGCCGCGCCGCTTCGGCCTGCACCACGGAGCGAAACGCGTCGAGGCCGCACTCCGTCCACAGCACCGTCTCCCAGCCGGTCAGGGTTCCCGAGCACCACAGCACCACCACGCGCAGCTTCTCTGGGTCGCGGCGCAGCATCCAGCGGTACTCTCCGCCGCCTTCGGGCCAGAAGCACTCGCCGGAGCCGTCGCTGGCGGCATCGTCGATTGCGGCAACCAGATGCGCGGCGGCATCCGGGCCGGAGGCGGTCACCGTGACCGGGGCCGCTCCGTCTTCCACCGTACAGATGAGCCGTTCGAACTCATCCACACGGAACGAGATTTTCATACGGCCATTCTATCCGCTACTGGCGGACGCCGACGTAGACGTCGATCTGGGTGTTCTGTGGATCGGCGGCGCGGTCGTCGTAGAGTTCGAAGTCGGTGCGGTAGGCGCGGTCGAGCGGGGCGGCCCAGATGCGTTTCCAGGTTTCGTAGACCACGCGCGCCGCGGGACCGCGGTCGGAGGTGAAAACGGCATAGCGGCCCGCGGGAATCTTCCGTGCCACCATGCCCTCGGGAATAGTGGAGACCGAAGTGACCCGCGCGCCGATCACAAAGGTGTAGGCGCCGTCCTTGTCGCTTTCGTAGTCGGTGTAGAGCGCGACGATGGCCGAGCCCACTTTGTTCGGAATGCGCGCCAGCAGGTTCTCTTTCTCGAAGCGGTCCCATTGCTTTGGGATGATGCCGTCTTTCGTCATTTCCTTCGCGTTGCTGGTGCGCGCCGCGATGCCGATCACCTGCTGAGATTCGTCGAAACTGGTCCCTGTCACCAGGGCAAGAAGACCCGCAACCAGAAGATTCATGCCGCCCCATATTTTAACCCGCGGCGATACTGAAGAGTGCCTTCGCGGATTACCGTCCGCCGTTGCCGCGGCGCCGACCTGCCGGGCGTGCTGGCCATCGAACGGGCGTCCTTCGCGCGCGAGGCGTGGCCCCGCGATCTGTTTGTCGAACTGCTCGAAGAATGGCCGCGGTTATTCCTTGTGGGCGTCGCGGAGGGGCGGGTTGCCGGCTACATTGCGGCGGTGCTGAGGGGCAAGGCCGCCGAACTGGTGTCGGTTGCGGTCCACCCGCGATATCGTAAACGCGGCGTGGCCGCTGTGCTGATGCGCCGCGTGCTGACGCTGTTGCGAAAGGACGCCATCGAACAGTGCTGGCTGATGGTGCGCCCCGGCAACCGCGGAGCGCTCCGCTTGTACCGGGCTTTCG
>CAYVPZ010000265.1:0-6747 GCA_964453955.1 uncultured Solibacteraceae bacterium
CTGATTGTCCTGCGCACGCTGGCCGCCATGGGGCCGCAGCACGCCTACGGGGTGGCCGCGCGCCTGCAGCAGGTCTCCGGCGATTTGCTGAACCTCAACCAGGGCACCCTGTATCCCGCGCTGGTCCGGCTGGAGCAGCAGGGCTGGATCAGGGGCAAATGGGACACCACGGAAAACGGGCGCGAGGCGAAATACTATTCCATCACCCGGGCGGGACGGAAGACGATGGACGAAGAGACCGGGCGCTGGCGCCAGCTCGCAGGGCTGATGGAGAAACTGCTGGGAACGGAGCTCTGAGCGATGCGCCACTGGAGCCGGCTTTTTGCGAAACCTGGGAGTTTCCTCCGGCGCGGCCGCGCCGAACGCGAGCTGGACCGCGAGATCGCCGCGCACCTCGGACTGCTGGAGGACGAGTTCCAGCGGCGCGGCATGGGCCCCGCGGACGCTCGCCTGGCGGCGCTGCGCGCTTACTGGTGGCCGCCGAGGTGGCGTTATCGGTGGTGCTGCTCAGCGGCGCCGGCCTGCTGGTGCACAGCTTCTGGGACGCGTTGCGGGTGAAACCGGGTTTCGATCCCCGCCAACTGACGGTAGCGCGAATCTGGATTCCACAACCCAATAACCCGAAGCTGAACCGGTATGGCACGGCCTCGTCCGTGGCGGCGTTGAGCCGGGAGATTCTGCGCCAGGCGAAGACGCTGCCCGGCTTCGAGGACGCTGCCGAGGGGGGAGGGAACAGCGTTCCATTCGTCACTCATTCCGCTCCCCGCCTGACGTTCTCATGGCTGGGCGCGGCGGGTTCGGGCCAGACTCAGCAGTCCGCCGAATTTGCCGCCGTAAGCCCGGAATTCTTCCGGGCTCTGCGAACGCCTTTGCTGCGGGGCCGCGCTTTCACCGACGACGACACGGAAAAGACCAGGCGGGTGGCGATGGTGAACGAATCGTTCGTGAAGAAGTATCTGCCTGGAAGCGATCTCGGCCAGCGCTTTAAGATTGGTGCGCCTTTCGCGTCCCGCCAGAACGCGGATGTTGAGATTGTGGGCGTGGTGGGGGATGTTCGCGACGATGGCCTGGATGCGCCGGTGTCGCCGCGGATCTACATGGCTCTTTATCAGGGCGGGGCCACGGAGATGGGGATTTTTCTGCGCAGCGCCGCCGGCAACACGGAGATGAAGCAGGCGGTGGTGGGAATTGTGCACGGAATCGACGCCGATCTTCCCGTGTACGGGGTTCGGACCATGGAGGAAATGATGTCCGCGTCCATGGCGCGCCGCCGGTTCGTCCTTTTTCTGATGGCCATCTTCGCGGCGCTGGCCTTGTTTCTGGCGGGCATCGGGATCTACGGCGTGATGGCGTATATGGTGGCCCAGCGGACGCAGGAGTTCGGTGTGCGCATGGCTCTGGGCGCGCAACCTCGCGATGTCGCGTTGCTGGCGCTGCGGCCCGGCGTCCTGCTGACGCTGAGCGGGGTGGCGGCGGGCCTGCTGGGCGCACTGGGCGTGGCCCACTTGATGGCCAGCCTGTTGTTCGGCGTCTCGCCGGGCGATCTGCCGACGTTCCTGGGCGTCCCGGTGATGCTGGCCGCCGTCGCGCTGCTGGCCTGCTGGATTCCGGCGCTGCGGGCGACTCGCGTTCCGCCGATGACGGCGCTGCGGTCGTAGCTGACAGTGTGCTTCAATCGAAGTCACGAGGGAGCTCGTTGGCATACGATCTACACGTCGTCCGGACGGCTGACTGGCTGGGCGCTCCCACGGATCCCATCACGAAGGATGAAGTCGATCTTCCCTTTCGTGGTCGATCCAGGATTTCGTGGAGATGAAGGTCGATGGAGGCGAGGCGGTCCGGCACTACATGATCGAGTGGAAAGGCGTGTCCTGCTTTTGGTGGTATCGTGATCAGATCGTATGCTCGGGTGCGGATGAGGCGCAGATCGGCAAACTCCTTAATATCGCCGCGGCGTTGAGCGCCCAGGTCGTGGGCGACGATGGAGAGAAATACGAGATTCGGAAGACCTTTTTGGGCAGAAAGAGAATCGTGACAATTTGAGTGAATTGGCCCAGCAGTCCGGGTCGAGCCACTCAGAGTCTGCCAGTTGGGCGTCACTTGCCCTTGACCGCTTGCGTGAGCGCGGCGGCGCTATAATAGAGGCGATGCTGCTGCCATCCGCATCCCGCCCCTCGCTCTTTGGTTCCGACTGAAGTCCTTCCTTCTGCTCCCTGTCATGCCGCGCAAGCGGTGAACCTCCCACCCGAACCAGCAGGAGAATTCATATGCCCAGCACGGAACTCGTTCGCCAGGACCTCCCGGATATTTCCACCGAGCTGCCCGGGCCGCGCGCCCGCGCAGTCATCGAACGCGATCGCGCCGTCCTTTCGCCCTCGTACACGCGCGGCTATCCGCTGGTGGCCGCCCGCGGCGAAGGAGCCATTGTCGAGGACGTGGATGGCAACCGCTTCCTCGACTTCAACGCCGGCATTGCCGTGTGTTCCACCGGCCACTGCCACCCGCGCGTGGTGGAGGCCATCCGCCGTCAGGCGGGCGAGCTGATCCACATGTCCGGCACCGACTTTTATTACGAGAGCATGGTGACGCTGGCGGAGCGGCTGGCCGCGAGCGCGCCTGGCGGCGTCGCGCGCCGCGTCTATTTTGGCAACTCCGGAGCCGAGGCGGTGGAAGCGGCCATGAAGCTGGCCCGCTATCAGACCGGCCGCGAGAAGTTCATCGGCTTCTTTGGCGGATTCCATGGGCGCACGTTCGGCGCGCTCTCGCTCACCGGCAGCAAGGTGGTGCAGCGGCGGCGCTTCGGACCGCTGGTGCCGGGGGTGTCGCACGTGCCCTATCCGAATCCGTACCGGTTCGCCGGCAACGCGGACCAGTGCGCCGAGGCCTCGCTCGCGGCCATAGACCAGCTTTTCCGCACCACCGTGCCCGCCGAAGAGGTGGCCGCGTTTGTGGTGGAGCCGATCCAGGGCGAGGGCGGTTACGTGGTGCCGCCGCAGCGCTTCTTCGAGGGATTGCAGGAGCTGGCGCGGCGCCACGGCATTCTTATCGTCGCCGATGAAGTGCAGTGCGGCGTGGGCCGCACCGGACGGATGTGGGCCTCCGAGCACTTCGGCCTGGTTCCCGACATCCTCACCAGCGCCAAGGGCATTGCCAGCGGGATGCCGCTGGGCGCCATGATCGCGCGGGCGGAGCTGATGAACTGGGGGCCCGGCGCGCATGCCTCCACGTTCGGCGGCAATCCGGTGGCGGTGGCGGCGTCGCTGGCCACTCTGGATCTGCTCGAGGAAAGCCTGATCGAGAACGCGCGCCGCATGGGCGATTTGCTGATGGCGCGGATGCGCGAGTGGCCCGGCCGGTTCCCTCATGTCGGCGAGGTGCGCGGACGCGGGCTCATGATCGGCATCGAGTTCGTGCGCGACGGCGAATCGAAGGAACGCGCGCCGGAACTGAGGGACCGCGTGGTGGACATGGCGTTTCAGCGCGGCCTGCTGGTGCTGGGGGCGGGACCGAACAGCATTCGGCTATCGCCGCCGCTGATGGTCGGCGAGGACCAGTGCCGCTTCGCTCTGGACACGCTGGAGAGATGCCTCGCGGCCATCGAATAGGAAAGTGCGTCACCCTTCCGCCGGCCGCATCGGCAGTGATCGGTGTCGAGTTCGGGTGGCGTCGAAGATGGCATTGGAAATCGCCGGCGCCACGGCCACGATTGGCGTTTCGCCCGCGCCCGCCGACGGCAGATCCTTCCGATCCAGAAGCACGGTCTCAATGATGGGCACGTCGGCAAACCTCGGCACGCGATAGCGCGAAAGCCGCGCGTTCAGGATTCTTCCGTTCTCGAACTCGATCGCTTCGAACAACGCGCCACCGAGCCCCATGATCACAGCGCCTTCCACCTGGTTGCGCAGCCCGTTGGGATTGACGATGGCGCCGCACTCGAATGCCGTCACCAGGCGCAGCACGCGGATGTGGCCGGCGGAGTCCGCGGCGACTTCGGCGCAGGTGGCCACGTAACCGCCCTTTTCGACCCCGCAGGCCAGTCCGCGGCCCTTTCCCGCCGATTTCGCGAGGCCCCAGCCAAAGCGCTCCGCCGCGGCATCGAGCACCGCCAGCAGACGATCGTTCTTCAGATTCTTCCGGCAAAACTCCAGCGGGCCAACGCCGGCCGCGTGCGCCAGTTCGTCCATGTGTACTTCGCGCGCGAAGTGGTTTGCCGTGGCCGCGAGGCCGCGATACGATCCCTGGCGCAGCGGCGAGTTCGATTCGTGGAACTCAATCTTCCGGTTGGTCACCGCGTAAGGCGTCTGGATGCCGGCGTTCCCGGAGTTGTAGTTGTGAAACTCCCAGTTGGTGAGGGTGCCGTCCTTGTCCGCTGCGCTGGCGACATCGATGACGCCGCCGGGTCGGAAGTAGGACCAGGTGAATTCTTCCTCGCGGGTCCACACCACCTTGACGGGTCTGCCGGCGGCCTGCGCCAGGCGCGCCGCCTCCACCGCGGTCTCGCCGGTATGCTTGCCTCCGTAACCCGATCCGGGGTCGGGCATGAGCACGCGGAGCTTGTCGCCGGCCAGGTGGAACGCCTGCGCGAGTTCCTCCTTAACGCCGAACGGCCGCTGCGTGCCGGTCCAGACCGTCAGCTTGCCTTCGCTCCAATCGGCCACCGCCGCCCGCGGCTCGAGCGGCGTGTGCGCGATGTACGCCACGGTGTAGGTAGCCTGCAGCATGCTGCCCGCGGACGCGGTCACCGGCGGGCCCGGCCGCAGCACGCTCTCCAGATCTTTCGAGGACGGTTGCGGCGTGGTCTTCCACTCGGCGTGAATCGCGGCGAGAGCCCGCGTGGCCGTATCCTGATCGGGTGCGGCGACGCCGACGAAATCGCCGTCATGCACCACCGTCACGCCAGCCACCGCCTCGGCGGCTTTTGTATCCACTGAGGCGAGCGTCGCTCCGAAGGCCGGCGGCCGCAGCACCTTGCCGTGGAGCATGCCAGGCCGGCGAATGTCGGACGGGTATTGGTGCTTCCCGGTGACGATGTCGCGGCCGTTCGTTTTTGCCAGGGGCTGGCCGGCGATCTTCCATTGCGGAGCCGGAGTGACGGCGGGAGCGCCAATGGTTTCCACCAGGTTCTGTCCCCTGGTGAGTTGGCCGAAGCCGAGCGAGCGGCCGGCGGTCGGATCGGTGACCTTGCCGTCGCCCACCACCAGCGCATCCGGCTTCGTGTCCCATTGCTTCGCGGCCAGTTCAGCCAACAGTTGCCGTGCCGCCGCCCCCGCACGGCGTAACTGCGGCGCCATGCGCGGCGTGCTCATGCTGCCGAAGGTACCCATGTCGAACGGCGTCAGATCGGTATCGCCCATCACCATGCGGATGGAGCTCGCCGGGCTGCGCAGTTCTTCCGCCACCGCCTGCGCCAGCGACGTGCGGATGTTCTGGCCCATTTCCACTTTGCCGGTGTAGACGGTGATGGTTCCGCTCTCGTCGATGTGCAGCCATGCGCCGAGCGTCTGCGGAACCTCCGCACCGCGCTCCCGGCCGCGCCCGGCGCCGGATTCCTGAAATGCCTCGGCGCGTGGCATGGTGAGCGCGATCAGAATTCCGCCGCCCAGCAATTGGAGCAACTCGCGGCGATCCGGCGCGAAACGCCAGACGGGCCCGGCCGAGAGTTCGTAGCGTTCCGGTTCATGCGGGTTCATCGCGCGCCGCCTCTCGCTGCCATCCGAACCGCGGCCACAATACGGGGATACGTGCCGCAGCGGCAGACGTTGCCCTGCATGGCGCTCACGATCTGCCGGTCGTCCGGATGCGGAGTTTTGTTGAGCAGTCCGACACCCGAAAGAATCATGCCGGGCGTGCAGTAGCCGCACTGCATGGCGTCCTCGGCGAGAAACGCTTCCTGCAACGGATGCAGACGCCCGTCCTGTTCGAGCCCTTCGATGGTGGTGACCTGGCGGCCGGCCACGGCGCCGAGCGGCGTAATGCACGATCGCACCGGTTGCCCGTCCAGCAAAACGGTACACGCGCCGCACTGGCCTTCGCCGCAGCCGTACTTCGTCCCGGTCAGGCCCAGCTCATCGCGCAGCACCCAGAGCAACATGCGGTCCGGCGGCGTATCGGTTCGGAGTTCCCCCCGATTAATCAGAAGTTCCATCACCAGGCTCCTTCCTATATAAGAGCAGACGAAATGGGCGACGGGACGTTCCGCGGCCGCCGCGCGTCATATACAGGTGACTTCTCCGGTACAATGGCGTTTTATGATGTCGCTTGACGACAACCCACGCGACGGGTCGTTCGACCTCGCGCCGTGGAAGAAGGCCGTGGGCACTGTGCTCGCGGTTCTGCTGGCCGTTCTGTTCGTGGTGTCGGGCGGCTGGAAACTGGCCGCGCCGTTCACGTGGGCGCAGCTTGTCGGCCAGCTTCGCGTACCCGGCCAGCTTGCGCTGCCGCTGGCCATCGCGTCCGGAATCGGCGAAGTGCTCTGCGGCGTGCTCATCTTCGTGCCCCGTTTCCGCCGCTGGGGCAGCCTGCTCATGGCGCTGCTGCTGGTGGGCTTCATGGTGTATTTCGCGGTGAACTACAACGCGCTCGTCGGCAAGGACTGCAGTTGTTTTCCGCTGGTGAAGCGGACCGTCGGCCCCATGTTCTTCGTTGTCGACGCGCTGTTCCTGATTGGCGCGGTGCTGGCCGGTTGGTGGGCCCGGCGCGCGTCCGGCGTGCGTGAGGCGCTGATTGTTCTCGCGGCCATCTGCGTGT
>CAYVPZ010000266.1:0-6744 GCA_964453955.1 uncultured Solibacteraceae bacterium
CACCGGCCGCCGCCAGCGGCTCGCGGACGCCCCACAGTCCCGCGGTCTGATGCAGAAACGCAAAGAGCGCGATCAGTCCGAGACCAGTCAGCGCGACATTAGCCAGACAGTAGCCGAGCATGGCAAATCGGGAATAACCGTCGGCGGGGTTGCCCACCAAGGCGTCCAGCGCCGTTCCCGCGGCCAGCAGAGGGGACGCCAACAGCGAATAGCCCACTGCGTAAGGGCTGCCCGGATGCCCGGTTTCCGGTCGCACCCTGGTCCAGCGGTTGTCGTCCGGTTTCACGTGCTGGTACTCATCCGTGAGATTGAAATCGTGATGGAAAAGAAGGGAGTGGGAGACGCCGAAATAAGCGGTGGCGTCGACGCCGCCAACCTTGGCGACACGCCGCCCGGCGGGCGCGAAATGGTCGAGCAGCACAAAGGTCACCATCAAAACGATGGTGAACGCCGCAAGCGCCGCGTAGCAGGAGCGAGCGCGGAATTCGAGGGAGTAGAAGCGCATCGGAGCTGGCTCCCATAGCGTATCAAGCGCACGGCGCGGCAACGTGAAGGCCATAATAGTTTAGTCGCAACGGGGAAGGAAGATCTCTCGTCGACCCGCCTCCGAGAATTCAGACCTCGGTGATGATTGGTTCCTGGCGACCTTTCCGCAACCGTTGGAAAAACTCCACGTAGCGCAGAACCAGGGGGCGGTAAAACCCCAGCAGAACGCCAGCATAAGCCGCGCCCCCGGCGGCCACTTCGATCGCCAGAATCCACGCGGGACGCCAGCCAGCCGGAAGCGCCCATCGCACAAGGAACACGGCGCACAGCATGGCCGCAGATCCGGCCAACGCCGGAGCGAGAACGGCCAGGTACTCGCGGAAGCCGCAGTGTATGGCGCGGAACAGTTTCACCGCCGGCGGGAACAGGGTGAGCGGCGCCATGATTATCCAGGCGGCGGCGACAGCACTGGTTCCCCACCGGGTGTGGGCCGCGAAGAAGAAGGACGCCGGCATCACGGTGAAGGTGAACAGGGAAACCCACATCAGGAAGTTCGTGAAGCGCAGCGAAGTCAGCACCTGGGTCATCAGGGTATTCAGGGTGCGCAACGCCATGTAGAGGGCCAGCCACTGCAGCGGCACGATGGACAGCGTCCACTTCGGTCCGAGGAGCCCGGTCACCGCCTCCGGCGCCACCATGGCGAGGCCGAATACCAGCGGGAAGATGCTCAGCGCCAGCCCGTCGCTGATGAACAGGAAGTAGCGGCGGACCAGTGCCAGGTCCGCCTGAACCCGCGCAAACAGGGGACCGGTGACGCGCATGATGAGCATGCCCAGCTTCTCGGCAGGGGCGCTGGCCAGATCGATGGCGATTCGGTAAGCCCCCAGCGCGGACGTTCCCAGCAGACGCCCGACGATGATGCCGTCCGATTGCGAGTAGATGGCCCACGCCAGCTTGCTGGTGGCCACCTCCAGACCGAATCGCATGGGTGCGGCAACTTCCTTCCAATGGGGCAGAGTGTAGGGAACCGGCTTCCAGAACGCCGTGAGCGCCGCCGACGCCGCCTTGCCCGCCATGGGCGCCGCCACCAAAGACCAGTAACCCAGCCCGGCCACAGCGCCGCAGACTAGAACCACCGCCTGCACGACGGCCTGAACCGCTTCCGCCAGAGAGAGTCTCCGGTAGTCCATATCCCTCTGCAGCAGCGCCAATGGCACGGCCTGAACGGCGGTGATGAAAAAGGCAAGGCTGTTGACAACGATCAGAAGGCGGAGTTGTGGAGAACGGAAGAACACCGCGACCAGCGGAGCGGTGGCCGCGCAAACGGCGAATGCCAGAGTGCTGAAGAGGAACGCAACGGTGTTCAGTTGCGCCAGCGCGCGGCGGCTGAGCTCACGCATTTGCAGAGCCGCCGTGCCGATTCCGAACTCGGCCAGGACATTGGTAATGTTACCGACAAAGCCGGCCATTTCCACCGTGCCAAAATCGGCCGGGGAAAGCAGCCTCGCCGCCACCAGCACGGAGAGCCAGGTGACGAACTGAGTGGCCCACTTGGCGCCCGCGGTCCACGCAAGACCCCCGACAAACTGGGCGTCGAGCCGGTGATGATGGGGCGTGTCTTCGGCGCTCATGCGCGATGCGTTTCTCGCGCGCCCGGCTGGACCACGGCGCCGGGCTCGGAGGCTTCCACGTTAAAGGTGCGCGAAACCAGGTACAGAGGGCGATTCTTGGTCTGCTCATAGAGCTTGCCCACATACTCGCCCAGAATGCCGATGCTGATCAGAATGGCGCCGCCGATCACGGAAACGACGACCATTAAGGAAGTCCAGCCGGGCACCGCATAGCGGTGCAGAAAGTGGACCAGCAGCGCACGCGTTCCTTCTTCCAGGCCGAAGAGCGCGGCGACTATACCCAACAGGATGCTCAGCCTCAGCGGCGCCGCCGAAAACGACGTCGCCGCCGTCCAGGCAAACGACAACATCCTCGCCAGTGAGTAGCTCGTCCGGCCCGCCACCCTCTGCGCACGCTCGTAGGGAACTCCGATCTGCGGATACCCCACCCACGCCACCATCCCACGCAGGAACCGGTGGGCTTCGCGCAGTTGTTGCAGGCCGTCGAGGCACGGCCGGGAAATCAGGCGAAAATCGCCGGCATCCACCGGCAGATCTTCGAAAACCAGAATCCGCATAAGGCGGTAGAACAGCCACGCCGTGAGCCTCTTGAACGGACCCTCGCCCGAGCGGGATTTGCGCTGTCCGTAAACGACGTCGTAGCCTTCGCGGTACCGCGCGATCATTTCATGCACCACTGCAAGCGGATCCTGCAGGTCGGCATCCAGAAGAACGATGGCGGCGCCAGAGGCGAAATCGAGGCCGGCCGTGGCGGCGATCTGGTGTCCAAAATTCCGGGACAGGTGAATCACTTTGACGCGCGCGTCTTCCACCGCCCACGCCGCGATCCGCGCCAGCGTGGAGTCCGAACTGCCATCGTTCACCAGCACGACTTCCGCTTCCCCTTCGAGTTCGGCCGTGAATCGCTCGAGCGCAGCCCGGAGAAAAGGGACCGTGGCTTCCTCGTTGTACATGGGGACCACCAGCGAGAGCTTCCACGGGTAGGGCCTCGGCTGCAGCAAATGACGGGCGTGCATGGAAGTGCGGTCCGATCCGATTCTCGCATTTTACCCGCGCGCGCTCAAATAAAACACGGGGGTGCCGGAATGTTAGAATTGAGGCGCCATCCGGCGTGGCCCCCGGCGATGCTGAGACGCGGAATCTGCACAGAGGATGAGTACAGGCGCGCGGGACCTCGCCGGCGTTTTTCCGGAGCGCGGGTCTCTTACAGTCTGCTGGACGTGGGCGCGGATCCCACCGACGAGCAGATTCGGGTATTCGAGGACATCAGTTTCACCCTGCGCATTTCCAACGGGACGTTTCGCACGACGTTCCGCGAGCGGTTTCGCGATGTCGACGCGGCGTCCATGCGCTGGATGGAGCGTTTTTTCCCGGCCGGCGCCGAGTTGCGGGTCGAGGATCGCGCGGTATCAAACGGCCTGACCTCCTGGGAGTGGGCCGAGCAGTTGTTTGCGGTTTTCCCGCGTGCTCAATTCGAAGCCTCCGATATCCTGCTCTACCTCATTCGTCTTTCGCTCCCCGGCGGTGAAACGTACATCGCCGAGCCGGACGGGCGTCCGCTGCAGTACGTCAAGCCCCCGTTCGTCGTCTCTCTGGAGCATCCGGAATCGCGAAAATATCCGCTGAATCGTCTGATCGCGGCCCGCGCGAAGCGGCAGTTCGCGCGCCTGTCTCTGCCCGAAGCCTGGACCGAAACGTCCGGCGCGGCCGGATACCAGGTAAGCAGGATATCGTGCATTCATCCGCGGGCGCAGGCATTCGCGAGGAGCAATCCGGAATTCCAGTTCCGTGCGCGGTCCGTGTTCGATGCCGCGCCTGGTTCGTGCCACGTGCTGCGCACCATGAACATCTTCAACAGGAGTTACTTTTCCGCGGAACAACTGGCCGAGGGCGCGAACGCCGCCTTCGAAAGCCTCCTGCCAGGCGGCCTCTGGATCGTCGGCCGCACGCTGGAGGAGGACTTCAGCAACCACGCGACATTCTTCCGCCGGGGGGAAAGCGGCTGGGAGGTTCTGGAGCGCATCGGAGCCGGCTCGGAAATGGAGGAACTGGCGCTCGGCGCCTCCCGATGAGCGCGCCCGCCAACCCCGTCTCGCTGTTGCTGGTATGCCACTCGTATCCTCCCGTGCTGGGCGGCTCGGAGCTGGAAGCGCAACGCGTGTGCGCGGCTCTCATCCGGCGTGGGTACCACGTCACGGTGGTTTGTGCCGGCGGCGATCCCATGCCGCCCTTGCGCGATTGGATCGACCCGATGGGCGTTCCCGTGCGCATCTACGCCAGCCTCTGGAAGGGCGCGCGGAAGGACATCGTGTTCGCGCTGCGCGTGGCCGGCATGCTGATCCGCGAACGCCGCAACTATCGGCTCGTCTATTTCCTGATGCAGGGCCTGCATCTGGCCGCGGGACTTCCGGTGGCCAGATTTCTGGGTAAACCGATCCTAATGAAGATCGGGGGCAGCGGCGTCATTCCGCTGATGACCCGGTCGCCATCGGGCCGCCTGGAGCTGCGCTGGCTCCGCCAATGGGCACATCGCGTGATGATCCTGAACGAGGGCATGCGCGAGGAGGCGCTGCGCGAAGGTTTTCCGCCGGAGCGGCTGCTGTGGATGCCCAACCCAGTGGACACCGATGAATTCGCGCCCTGCGACGATCGTGAACGGCTCCAGCTGCGCGAGCAACTGGGCATTCCGGTAGCGGCGCCAGCGATCCTCTATTGCGGCCGGCTGGCGCCGGAAAAGGCCCTGCCTTCGCTGATCGCGGCCTTCGCGCTGGTGGCGCGCCGGAAGCCGCAGGCTATCCTCTTGCTGGTGGGTGACGGTCCCGTGCGCGCCGCCCTGGCCAGACAGGCCGCCGCGCTGGAGATCGGGGACAACGTTCGCTTCGCCGGCCGCGTGGAACCAGCGGAGGTGCGCTCGTGGCTGCGCATCGCGGATATGTTCGCCCTGGTCTCCCCGAGCGAGGGATTCCCGTGTGCGCTGGCGGAGGCCATGTCGGCCGGTCTGCCGTCGGTGGTCAGCGACATTCCGGCCAATCGCCAGTTGGTGGACGACGGACAACACGGACTGCTGGCGCCGGTGGGCGACGAGGACGCAATCGCCGCCGCAATTCTCCGCCTGCTCGACGATGCCGGGCTGCGCGCGAGCATGGGACAAGCCGCGCGCGCGCGCATTCTGGACAACTACTCCACCGCGAAAATCGCCGACCGCTACGAGACCCTCTTCCGCGAGACGCTGGCATAGCTTATTGGCCCGGCAGGTACTGGAAGTACTGTGCCACAATGCCTGACCGAATTGTCAATGGGAGCGGATAAACTCGCCCAGAGCGTGGCCGCATGAGCGGCCCGCGCACACAAGGAGAATCCCATGAAGCGACTTCTGGTCATCACCTCTCTCGTCCTCATAGCCGGCCTTGCAACCGCCGGAATGGCCATCAACCACAAGAATCCGGTGCCCAACATGGACAACCCGGCGCCTCCCTGCCTTCCGAACAACTGTCAGTAACGGGCCGCCTCGACGAGCTTGTCTGCCAGCTCGTCCCGGTCTATCCTGTCTTTGGCCATGCCGTTCGTTTGCTCCTTTCGTGAAAGTCGGGATACTTCCACTGGAGCCAGCAGCGGCTGGCCTTTGTCAACACCTCAATTTACACTCTGAATTCTACGCGGCCTTCGGATTGCTTGCCGACGAACGCGGCTCCGGAACGATGGATCGAGAGCGCCGAATTCATTACGCTGCGTTCCGACGTGCGGCAGCGATTCGGTGGGGTGACGATGACTCGAAAAGAAAATTGCAGTTCCGAAGAAACCCGTGCCAGCACCCTGGGGAGAGAAGTTGCGGACACGCCGGGACCCCAGAGTGGGAGAATTGCTGGCGAAACGCACCACCACACTGACCGCAAACTCTTCAAATGTGGCTTGCCGCATTGCATTCATGGCCTTTCTCTGGGAGCCTGGGACCTCACTACCGGTTTTGCAGACGGCAAGCACTCTGAAGTCCTGCCGACAAGAGAGTCTTGTCACCGCAGCACGGATGCGACTTTGTGTCAGCGCCGGTGCCAAAATCCCCATAGTGCCGGACGAAAAATCCCCAGCCCCGAGCAGGTGGTGTATACCCGCACTTACTGCCCGAGGAGGTGCGGCCATCTGCTACGGGGGAAAGACGTGCAGGACATTGAGGCATTAAAGCGCCAGGGTCTGAGCATCCGGGCGATCAGCGAACTGACCGGGTACGACCGCAAGACGGTGCGGAAGTATCTGCTGCAGCCGGACGGCGTTCCGGTGTACGGTCCGCGCGAGCGTCCGCCGAGCAAGCTCGATCCGTTCAAGCCGTATCTGGACGAGCGGCTGAAAGCAGGCGTGTGGAACGCGTGCGTGTTATTGCGCGAGCTGCGCCAGCGAGGTTACCCGGGCAGCTACACGATCCTGACCGACTGGCTGCGGCCGCAACGAGCCTCGGCGCGCGTGGTGGCAGTGCGCCGGTTCGAGACACCGCCGGGTAAACAGGCGCAGGCCGACTGGGGCCATCTGGGCAGCCTGGAGAGCGAGGGGCGCGAACGTCGGCTCTGGGGCTTTGCGCTGACGCTGGGCTACAGCCGGACGATGATGGCCGAAGCGGCTCTGGACCAGAAGCTGG
>CAYVPZ010000267.1:0-6726 GCA_964453955.1 uncultured Solibacteraceae bacterium
TCTCCTATTGTCCATAAGCCGATGGCCATTTACACAGTCTGTTTTACACCCTCATGCCAGATATTCTCCCACGCGTCACCGCACTATCTCGGGATACCCAGGAGCGGCCACGCCGGTAACAACAAACCATCCCACCGAACCACCACATTCCACAACACTTCCCCGCCCCACGCCCAAAAAACCCGCCCACCCCATGCTACCGTCACAGCGAAATGTCGACAGAATCCCAGGTCAACGCCAATCGCCGAAACGCCCAGTCCAGCACCGGCCCGCGCACCCCCGAAGGCAAATCCATTTCCAGCGGCAACGCCACCAAACACGGACTCTCCGCGGCATTCCGCGTTCTCCCTAACGAAGATCAGCAGGCATTCGACGAATCCGTCGCCGGGTTCCAGCGTGACTTCCAGCCCACCAACTCCTATGAGCAGTTTCTGGTCGAGGAAATGGCCCAAGCCCGCTGGCGCGTCGCCCGTATCCGCCGTTTCGAAACCGCCGTGATAGAGCAAATGCTCGGCGTCGCCGACCCTGCCGACACCGACGTCCGCATCGCCTCCAGGTTCCTCCGCAAGACCGCCGATCCCCTGCTTGTCCTCCAGCGTCACGCCGCGGCCGCCGAGCGATCCGGCCGGCACGCCCTCAAACAGCTCCTCGCGCTCCGCAAACTGGAGGCCCAGGCCGCCCGCGATCGCGCGCGACAAAACGAACCCAATTCCAGCGAAGTCGAGCCGCCAACTCGTGGAAAAGGCGAGAGAAACGGCGGCAGCACGGGTCCAGCGACACCCCCGCCGGAAGCAACGCCCGAGGGCCCGTCCGCCGCCAGCCCGGAACCAGCTCCCCTCAATGCACCGTAATGCTGTAGGGCATCACCTTCATAAAGCCCCCGCGGGCAAACGCCTCGATGGGCAGGTCTCCGAACACCGCGCGCAGCCTCGTGCGGATCGCTCCGGAGATCGCCGGGCTCTCCTCCTGCCGGTTCATCAGCACGTCGAAAATGCTGCGCCGCGGCGGGTAGGCCACCAGCGTAATCTTCTCCTGCGCCCCGATCTTCGCCTTCTGCTTCACCAGCTCCACGGCCCGGTCCAGCCCGCCGATCTCGTCCACCAGTCCGTTCCCCTTCGCCTGCGCGCCCAGCCACACGCGGCCCTGCGCCAGCGGTTCGATGGTCTCGAACGGCTTCTTCCGGCCGGTGGCAACGCGGGTCACAAACGCCCGGTAAAACTCATCCACCTGCGACCGCAGCTTCTCCTCGGCCGCCGGCGACAGCGGCACATAGTCGGAATAGAGGTCCGCGAACTGGCCCCTCGTCAGGATGTCCTCGTGGACGCCGATCTTGTCCATGAGCCCGTGCAGGTTGAATTTCACGAAGACCACGCCAATGGACCCGGTCAGCGTGTTGGGATAAGCCACGATGGGGTCACCGGTCATGGCGATGAAGTATCCGCCCGAAGCGGCCAGATCGCCCATGGAGATCACCACCGGCTTTTTGTGGCTCAATTCCTGCGCGGCGTGCAGGATGTCGTCGGAGGCGATGCCGTCGCCGCCCGGCGAGTTGATGCGGATGATGGCGCCGCGGATCGACGAATCGTCTCCCACCTGCCGCAGCAGTTTGGTGAAGCCGCCGGAGGTGATGCCGGCATCGTCTCCGCCCCAGCCCCGGTCGTCTTCGCCGCGCGTGATGCCCCCTTCGCCCACCACCAGCGCGATGCGCGCGTGGCCCTCGACGCCGGCCGGAGCGGGCGCCTTCACATAGGACCGCAGAGCCAGCCTGGTCAACTCGCTCTGATTCAGCCTCTTCTTCAGGTCGCCGGCCACCGCATCCTCGAATCCAATGGCGTCGATAAGGCCCTCCGAGAGCGCCGTGGTGCCGTTGAATGGACCGTGGTCGATGATGTCCCGCACCTGGACGGGGGTCTTGTGCCGCCCGTCGGCGATGGTCGTGGTCAGGTCCCCATAGAACTGGTCCAGAACGTCGTTGAGCACCTCGCGCGTTTCCGGCGTCATGGAGGTCATGGTGAACATGTCGCCGAAGTCCTTGTAGCGGCCGGCATGCACCACATCGGCGTGCACGCCCACCTTGTCCAGCGTCCCTTTGAAGTACAGCATCCCCGCGCCCAGACCCTTGAGGTCCAGCATGTCCTCGGGCATCATATAAACTCGGTCGGCGGCGGTGGCCAGATAGTATTCCCGGGTGCCGGGGGTTCGCAGCAGCGCCACCAGCGGCTTGCCGGACTTGCGGAACTGCGCCAGCTCCGCGTGCAGCTCCTGCATCCTGGCCCAGCCGATGTCGAGGCCTTCGGGTTCAAGCAGGACGGCGCGAATGCGCGGATCCGCGGCGGCTTTGCGCAGGGTGAGCCAGATATCGGCCACCGTGAGCGGCGATTGCGACTCGAGGAAGGGGATGGGGACCTCGGTGGGCGCTTTCTCCGGGATTTCTCCCTGCAGCTTCAACACCAGCGTGGAGCCATCGGCAATGGAAGGCGGCCGCGATCCCAGCCGGATCGCGGAAAACGCCAGAATCACGACAATCAAACCGCAGAGGACGACGCCGGTAATCAGACCGATCAGGAACTTCTTCATACGCTCAGGCTACTACGTCCGCGCACCCATGTTGCACTCGGCGTGCACGGCGCGCACCGCGCTCTCCAGCCCGTCCTTGTGCACCACAATGCTGATGGTGATCTCGCTGGACCCCTGGGCGATGGCAATGATGTTCACCCGCTGGTGCGAAATCGCGCTGAAAATGCGGCCGGCCAGCCCGGGCGTGCCGCGCATGCCCTCGCCCACCACCGCCAGCAGGCCCACGTTCTCGTCCACCTCGATGGGCTTCAGATAGCCGTGCGCCAGCTCCAGCGCGAAGCTGCTCTCCAGCGTCTCCATCACCGAATCCAGCTCCTCGTGACGGATCAGAAAACAGAAGTTCTGCCGGTAGCTGGAGCTGGAGAAGGTCAGCACCTCGGCGTTGGCCGCGGCCAGCGAATCGAGCGCGCGCGCCATCATGCGCGTCCCGCTGACGGCCGCGCTGGCCGGCTCCAGCGAAATCAGCGCCACGCCGCGCATCGAAGTGACCGCCCGCGGACCCGGATACGTGGTGTGCGTCGACGGCACAATGCGCGTGCCCGCGTGGCTCACGTTGAAACTGTTCTTGCTCCACACCGGGATGCGCCGTTCCACCAGCGGCGCCAGCGTGCGCGGGTGCAGCACCTTGGCGCCGTTGTAGGCCAGCTCCGCGGCTTCCGCGTAGGTCACCTGATCCAGCACCTGCGCGTCGGGCACCAGCCGCGGGTCGGCGCTCATGATCCCGTCCACATCGGTCCAGATCCACAACTCGGAGGCGTCCAGTGCGGAGGCCAGAATGGAGGCCGAAAAGTCCGACCCGCCGCGTCCCAGCGTGGTCGGGCGGCCATCGAGCGTGGCCCCGTTGAATCCGGTGACCACCGGTATCACGCCGCTCTCGAACATCGGCCCCAGCTTCGCGGGCGCGCGCTTGCGCGTCTCTTCCATGATCGGGCTGGCGCCGCCGAACACCGCGTCGGTGACAATCACGTCCGCCCCGCTCACCGCCTGCGCGGGCACGCCCACCGATTCGAAATACTCGGCCATCAACAACGACGACAGCCTTTCGCCAATGGCCACCGCTTCGTCCACCGACTTCGGCGGGCGCTCGCCGAGAATGCGCACGCCGTGACAGATCCGCCGAAAATCCGCCAGCAGCGCGTCGACGCCGGCCAGCGCGATGGCCCGCCGCGGTGCGTCCAACAGCTCCACGCAGGTCTCGTGGTGCCGCTCGCGCAGCTTGTGCAGGTTGAAGTCGAGACCCGATTCGTCGCCCGCTTCCGCCTTGCGCAGCGAATCGAGCAGCAGGTCGGTGATCTTCGACATGGCCGAAACCACCGCCACCACCGGCCGCGCGCGCCGCTGTTCCATGCAGATCCGCGCGGCCACCTGGATGCGCTCGGCCGAGCCCATGCTGGTGCCGCCGAATTTCATGACCAGCAGATCCTTCAACGCGCCGGCTCCTTGCCATTCGACGTGCGTTCGCGAATGACCCGCAACATAGCGGTCTCCACTTCGTCGACTCCCAGCGAACTGGTGTCCAGATATACCGCGTCGGGCGCCTGCACCAGCGGCGAGTGCGCGCGCGTCCGGTCGCGCTCGTCGCGCTCGCGCAGCGCCTCGGCCACGGCCTCTCCGGACGCCGCCGCACCGGCCGCCACCAGCTCCTCCACGCGCCGCCCGGCGCGCACGCTCTGTTCCGCGTCGAGGAAAAACTTGACCGTGGCGTCCGGGAACACCACCGTTCCGATGTCCCGACCCTCCATCACCACCGAAGCGTCTTCCGCCATTTCGCGCTGCTTAGCCACCAGCGCGCGGCGCACTGCCGCAATGGCCGACACCTTCGATGCCGCATCGCTGATTTCGGGCGCGCGAATCGCCTCGCTGACGTCCTCGCCATTCAGCAGCACGGTGCGCGAGGCGGCCGCAAACTGGATGTGCGCCTCGCGCGCAAGCTGCTCCAGCCGGTGCATGTCGGAGAGCGCCGTCCCATTGCGCACCGCCCACAGCGCCACGCTACGATACATTGCGCCCGAGTCCACGTATATAAAGCCGAGTTTATCGGCGATTCTGCGCGCCAGCGTGCTCTTGCCCGCGCCGGCTGGCCCGTCGATCGCCACAATGATCCGCTTCGCCAACCTTCATGGTATCGCGGGGGCAGTACAATCTCCTTATTGAAGGCTGTTGAAGCGGCAATTCGGGGCGCCACCGTCCTCACGCCCACCGAGCGGTTGTCCCGTGAGCTCGCGCGGCAGTTCGGCCTGGCCCAGCGCAAGCGCGGCAACGCCGCCTGGCCGACGCCGGACATTCTTCCCTTCGGCGCATTGCTGGGGCGCTTGTGGCGCGAGTGGCTGTTCACCGCCGCCAGCCCATCGGCGCCCGTGCTGCTGAACCCGTTCCAGGAGCACACCGTCTTCGAACAAGCCATCGCCGGGTGCGAGCTCGACAAGCCTCTGCAGATTGCCGCAACGGCGCGCGCGGCCCTCAAGGCCTGGCAGCTCGCGCACGAATGGCGGGTGCCACTCTCCGATTCCCGTTTTGCCGCCAGTGAAGACTCGGAGGCCTTCGCGCGCTGGGCCCGCGTTTTCGACGAGCGCTGCCGGCGCGAGAACTGGCTCGATTCCGCGCGGCTTCCCGCCTACCTGGCGGACCGGCTCCACGACGGCTCCCTGCAAGCACCCGCCCGCGTTGCGCTGGTTGGCTTCGACGAACTCACCCCGGCTCAGAAGGCCTTCCTTGCCGCGCTCCCGCGAGTGGACTACACGCAGCCTCCCGCGCACGACCCGGCGCCGGCGCGCATCGAACTGCGCGATGCCGCCGAAGAATTCGAGCAGGCCGCCGAGTGGGCGCGCAATCTGCTGGCGGGCAATCCGCAGGCGCGCATTGGGGTGATCGTGCCCCGGCTGGCCGGTTGCCGCGCGCAGGTGGATCGCCTGTTTCGGGAGGTTCTGCATCCGGGAGCGTTCCCCACCGGCGCCCGCGCGTACCACTTGTCGCTGGGCCTGGCGCTGGCCGATTATCCGGTGGTCGCGGCGGCGCTGGTGGCTCTGGAAACTGGTTTGCCGCGGATGCGCGCCGACCGCGCCGGCATGCTTCTTCGCTCGCCGTTTTTTGGCGCACCGCGCGCCAACGCTGATGTCGAGCTCCGCCGCGCCCGTCGATTCGAGTTAACACCCGATCAATTGCGCGCACTCCATTTGCGGCCCGAACAGCCGCCCGCGTGGCAGCGTCCCGGCGAATGGGCGCGGACGTTTTCGCGGATGCTCGGCGCGCTCGGGTGGCCTGGCGACCGGCCGCCTTCGAGCGATGAGCATCAGACCATGGAGGCATGGAACAAGGCGCTGTCGTCCTTCGCCACCCTCGACGTGACGTTGCCCGAGCTGCCGTACGAGCAGGCGTTGCAGGAGCTGCGGCGGCTGTGCGGCGAGACCACTTTCCAGCCCGAGGACGAGGGCGCGCCCGTGCAGATCATGGGCGTGGAGGAGGCCGCGGGGCTGGAGTTCGACCACCTCTGGGTTACCGGAATCGACGACGAGCAGTTCCCCCAGGAACCGCGGCCGAACCCGTTCCTGCCGCTGGCGCTGCAGCGCGAACTGGGCATGCCGCACTCGACGCCCCAGCGCGAAGCCGAGTACGCGAACACGGTTCTCCGCCGTCTGGTGGCCAGCGCGGATGAAGTCCGGCTAAGCTGGCCCGCCACCGATGGCGAGAAGACGCTGCAGCCTTCTCCGCTGCTCGACACGCTGGGCGCCGAGGTGATCCCGGGCATTCTCCTTGACCCCACGCTGAGACGCTGGCACACCCGCGTGGCCCTCGAATCTCTGCAGGATGAAACTGCGCCGCCGCTGGTCGCGGATGGTCTGCAGAGCGGTGGCGCGAGCCTGTTGAAGGCCATCGCCGAGTGCCCCTTCAAGGCCTTCGCGCGCTACCGGCTCAACGCCCGGCCGCTGGAGGATGCCGAGTTCGGGGTCTCCGCTTCGGAGAAAGGGAAAACGGTCCACAAAGCGCTCGAGACCATCTGGGCGGAACTGGGATCGCAGGCCGCGTTGCGCGCGCTTTCGGAGGAGGAGACACGCGCCCTGGTCCGCGCTCACGTGGAGGCGGCGCTCGCGGGGGCCACGCTGTTTCGCGATCTGGAACAGACGCGCCTCGAGCGCCTGATCGGCGAGTTCC
>CAYVPZ010000268.1:0-6716 GCA_964453955.1 uncultured Solibacteraceae bacterium
CCGGAAATCCACGCCCATGCCGGATATGTAAGTGCCGTCCTCTCGCAAAGCCACGTTAGCGTCGAAGGCCACTTCGTCAAACTTGCCTCCGCCCTTATTGTGAAACAGCGAATTGAACAGCTTGTCGTTGGCGACGAAGAAGTCCATCCGGCCGTCCAGATCGTAATCGGCCACCCCCACGCCCATGCCCTTGCCGGGATGCGCGCGGAAACCCGACGAGGCCGACACGTCCCGGAACGTGCCATCGCCATTATTCAGGAATAACTGGTTGGGCGTTTTCCCGTAGAACTTCGGGTGACAGTATTCTTTGTGGCCGTTATCCATGCAAGCCGGCTCTTTGTCGCCGTTCCACTGCAGGTAGTTCACAATCAGCAGATCCAGCAGGCCGTCGTTGTTGACGTCCACCCACGCGCCGCCCACGGACCAGAGCGGCCCGTACTCGGGATCGGGTTTCGTGGGCAGCCCGGCCTTCTCGGTAACGTCGGTGAACGTGCCATCGCCGTTGTTGTGATACAGCGTGTTGCGATACACGCCGCCGACAAAGATGTCTTCGTAGCCGTCGTTGTCATAATCGCCGATGGCCACGCCGGTGTCGTAACCGGTCCCGGCCAGGCCCGCTTTCGCGGTGACGTCCTTGAAGTGGCCCGCGCCATCGTTCTCAAACAGACGGTTGGAGTATTTCGGCGAGTCCTTTTTGAGAGTCCTGATATCGGCGCCGTTGGTGAAGAAGATATCCAGCTTGCCGTCGTTGTTGTAATCGAAGATGGCTACGCCGCCGGCCATGGTTTCAGGCGCGTGGCGGTCCGGCGTCTCACAATTCTCCAGCCGAAAATCGATTGGCCGGTACGCGAATCGGATGGGGCTTTCCGCGGTCTGAGGCGAAGCAGCCAGCCACAATGCCGCTCCCGCCAGCGCCGCCGCGGCTGCCATGAATACGCGGACGCCCGTCATAAGCCCGCCGGCACGAACGTCCGAAGCATGGCTACTTCTCCATCCGGCTCCACTGTTAGCGGCCCGACCGCGGAAATCAGCCACGCCTCACCCAGTCGGAATCGCTGCCCCGCGATGGAGCCCGCGCCGCGCAGAAAAACCAGAATCTCCGGCGCACGGCCATTCGGGCGGTGCTCCACGCGATCGGAGAAAACTCGAAGCTCCGTCCTAAAGTACTCGCATTCGGCCAGCAGCTCGGACGCGCCTGGAAGCGCCACTGGCAACGCGTACCCCGGGTGGCCGCTGGTGTGCGACACCGCGACGCCTTTGTCCAGGTGCAACTCGCGTCCACGGCCGTAATCGTACAGGCGGTAGGTCACGTCGGATTGCTGCTGCACTTCGCAAAGCGCCAGGCCAGCGCCGATGGCATGGACGGTTCCCGCCGGTATGAAGAACGTGTCGCCCGGACGCGCCTCCACCCAGTTCAATAGCTCCATGATCTCGCCCGTAACCGCCGCCTGGCGCAGCCGCTCCCGCGAGATCTCTTCGCGAAATCCCATCGCCACCCTGGCGCCAGGCGCCGCGCGCAGGATGTGCCACATCTCCGTCTTGCCGCGGGAATGCTCGTGTACGCGCGCGTACGCGTCATCGGGATGCACCTGCACGGAGAGGTTCTCTTCGGTGAAGATGAGCTTCACCAGCAGCGGCAGGGGCTGTGCATCGGTGAACCAGACCTCGCCGATAAGCCGTCCGTCGGCGGCATACCAGGGCTCCAGATTCCGCGAGCCCCACACCTTCTCCTTGAAATCGGCGCCGAGCCGAACCGGTGATTGTTCCATGGTCACTTTTGAGTATAAATAGGGCGGTATGAGAAAATGGCTCGACAGCGACGATGATGCACTCACTGCGAGGACGCGCGCGCCGATGGATCAGGAGACTCCGGCACTCCAATCGCGCGCCGGCCCAGGGCGAGATCATTCGCTTCCAGTGCAACGTCTGTTCGGCCGCAAGCACGAAATCTTACGAGCAGATGGACCGCGAGAAACCGAGCTGCGACCATTGCGATTCGAATGTGCGCTTCCGCTGGATCGTCCACGCTGTTTCCGAGACGCTGCTCGGGCAAAGCCTTCCGCTGACGCGTTTCCCGGTTCGAAAGGATATCGCCGGTCTGGGTCTCAGCGACTGGGACGGTTACGCCGGCCCGTTGGCGTGCTGCTTCAACTACACCAACACGTTCTTTCACACCGAGCCTCTGCTTGATATCAGCAATCTGCCGGAGGACCGGAAGGGGAGCTACGATTTCGTGATTGCCACCGAAGTCCTGGAGCACGTAGTTCCGCCGGTGGACACCGCTCTGGTGAACTTGTACCAGTTGCTGAAGCCCAACGGCGTCGCATTCATCACGGTCCCCTGGATTGGAGACGTGACCCAGGAGCATTACCCGGATCTGTTCGACTACCAAGTTGTGCAGGACAAGGGCCGCTGGCAGGTTCGCAACCGCACCCGCGACGGCAGAGTGGAAGTTTTCGAGGATCCCTGTTTTCATGGCGGTCCCGGCACCGTTCTGGAGATGCGGCTTTTCTCCGGAACCGATCTGGTGCGGCGTCTGGAAAAGGCGGGGTTCGCGAAGGTGGAGATTTGCCGTCCCACCGTCCCGGAATACGGGATTATCTTCCAGGAGACCTGGTCCCTGCCGATGGTCGCCTATAAATCCGCCCGCTGATCGCAGCCTGCCATGATGCGAAGTCGGGCAGGCTCCCAGCCCGTTCTCAGCCCGCGACGATTTCGGAGTGGGGCAGGCCTGGCCATGGGCGAAGCCGCGTTGGTCTCCTTATCCGTCGGCCAGGGGCGGAGATCAGAGCACGCCTTATCGCCGGACAAGGCCGCCCACCTGGAAGAACCGAGGTCGAAGTTCGGCATTCGTCCTCGCCCGTGGTCGAGTCTGCGCGGGGCTCTCAGCCCCGCTCTTCTGCTCATGTTTGCGGCTCTGCTGCTCTGTGGGGCAGGATTGTATCCTGCCGCGGGTTTGTAACCCGCGCATTACGCCGATTGGAAATCGGCGCGCAGGTTGCAAACAAGTTGCAAACCTGCCCCACATTCCGAATTACTTCGAGACCTTGAAGCTTTTGAGCGCCGCCGCTTCGCTTTCGTAGGACTCAAAAACGCTCAGCAGCTTGGTCACCTGCAGCAGATCGTTGACCCTCTTCTGCAGGTGCAGCAGCTTCATCCGGCCCCCGCCATTGGTGACCGTTGCATAGCTCCCCACCAGTTGGCCCAGGCCGGAGCTGTCGATGTAGGTGACCTGTGCGAGATTTAGCAGAAGATTCTTCTGGTCGCCGGCCAGCGATTCGCGGATCGTATCCCGAAAATCCATCAGCGATTCGCCGAGAGTGATCTGGCCGTTCAGGTCCAGAATCACGGCTTCCGGGGTTTCCCGTATATTGATCCTGAGGCTCATAGGTCTCCTTCGATACTACAGCACCGGGCCGATGCGCCACGGCACGAACTCGCTGTGTCCGAGCCGTTCGCTCGAGGTGCGCTCGCCGGAGGCCACGCGCAGCACCATATCGAAAATCTCGCCGCCAATTTGAGCGACCGCGGCGTCTCCGTCGGCGATGCGTCCCGCGTTGATGTCCATGTTGTCGCGCATGCGCCGCCATGTCGCGGAATTCGTGGCAATCTTGATCACCGGCACGGAGGGAAAACCGATCGCGCTGCCCCGCCCCGTGGTGAACGCGATCAGATTCGCGCCGCCGGCCGCAAGCCCGGTGAGCGAGACCGGATCGTATCCGGGCGTGTTCATGAACACGAAACCTGGCCCGCGCACGCGCTCGGCGTAGTCCACCGCCTCGTTCATGGCCGTGCTCCCCGCCTTGGCCACCGCGCCCAGCGATTTTTCGACGATATTGGTCAGTCCGCCGGCTTTGTTGCCAGGGGACGGATTATCGTCGAAACTGCCGCCCATTCTGCGCAAATAATCCTTATATTCGCGAACGAAACCGAGGTAGCGCTCGGCCACGGCGCGGCTGCGCGCGCGGGCAATCAGCAGATGCTCGGCCCCGAACGTCTCGGTGGTCTCCGCCAGCACGGCGGCGGCGCCGATTTCGGACAGCAGGTCGGAACAAACGCCCAGCGCCGGGTTGGCGGTGACGCCGCTGAATGAGTCGGACCCGCCGCAATTCAGGCCGAGGACAATCTTCGCGGCGCTCACCTCTTCGCGGCGTTCGGCGGCGGCGCGCTCGATGAAACGATCGATCTGCTTCCGGGCCGCTTCGACGGCGCCGCGCGTGCCCCCGCTTTCCTGAATGGTCAGGCCGATCAGCCGCTCGCTCCCCGTGGCACCCGGACCGAGATAATGTTCGATCTGATTCGTCTCGCAGCCGAGACCCAGAATCACCGCGGCCGAAATATTCGGGTGATCCAGCACGCCCGCGAGCGTCCGGCGAAGCTGTTCGGTATCGGGCCCGATAGTGTGCGCGCAACCTTCGCCGTGCGGAAAGGCCACCACACCGTCCACATTTTCGGGCAGCGACGCACGCTCGTAGCTCTGGCCGATGAGCGTGGCCACATGCGCCGCGCAGTTGGACGCCGCCACCACGGCGATGTAGTTGCGCGTTCCGGAGCGTCCGTCGGCGCGCGGGTAGCCGAGAAACCTCGGCCCGTCTCTTGGGATTTCCGGCAACGGCAGCTCGATGCTCGGGAATTCATAGTCAAGCTGGTGTTCTTCGTAGGCCACGTTGTGCGTGTGGACGTGCTCACCCGGGCCGATATCCCCGCGCGCGCGGCCGATCGGCTGCCCGTACCGAACAACGTGCGTGCCCTGGGCGATAAAACGAAGCGCGATTTTGTGACCGGCGGGCACCGGCTGCACAACGCTGATTTCGGTCTCGCCGGCGCGCACGGTCTGGCCGGGCGGCAGGGGTACGCGCGCGATGGCCACGTTGTCCGCGGCACTCAGATGAATCACGCAGTTTCCGGCTGCCGGTAGTTTAGCGATTTCGAACAGACTCATAGTAGAAGACCGGGATGCCGGCCGCCGGCTGGTGAGCACGTTCCCATATATTTCATTTTGGCGCGCCCGCCGCGTCCTCCCGCATGCGCGCAAATGCCGCGCGGAAGCACTTCACGGATTCGGCGACGCTCGGGCTGGCCGCCGGCTCGCCGAACCAGGCCCGCATGAAATCGGCTGCGTCGCCCCAGGTGGTATGCAACAGTCCCTGCACCCGCGATGCAACCTCCGGGTTGGCGTGCGCCCGCAGCGTGCGGATCAACTCCAGTTGCGCCAGCGCCACGTCGGATTGCCGCCACGAGCAGGAGACCACGTTGAAGCCGTGCATGGCGAAATACGCCGCGCCGGGCAGGGCCGATTCGTAATGCCAGTCGCCGATCACGATATCGCGGGGAATCCGTTCCAGCGCTGGCCAGGTCTGGTTGTAACTGCCCTCCCACCTGCCCGCGCCGGACGCGGCCCCGTCAATGAGGCGGTCGCCCCACATCCACATCTGGCGATGCGATTGCGCCAGATGATCGTGGATGGCCCGCACTTCGTCGGCGTAGAGTTCGGCGGTGAGATGGCCCCGGCAGCGCGGGCAATCGTCGTCAGCGAGGATGAAGACCTCGTCCATCCCCGCGTGAAAGGCATCCGCGCCGAAGGCCTCCACCAGCTCGTCGATCAGATCGAACACGATTTTGTGCACGCCGGGGTGCAAAGGACAGTAGCTGCGGCAATAAATGCCCGCATTGTTCGCGTATTTCCCAGGCGTTTCGTCAAACTCGGGATGCGATCGCAGCAGGCCGTACGTCATCTTGTCCCATGACTGGTGCCCCAGCAGGTTGATTTGCGGGATCACCCGCACCCCGGCCGCTCGTGCCGCCGCGACAATCGCCGCCGCGTCGTCGCGCGACAGCGCCTCGGGGTCGGCCACTTCCGGGTGGCTCTTGAACTGGTAGTGGTAGTCGGTCTCGAGGACCAGCGTGTTCACGCCCTCCTGGGGCAGCGCCTCGCGGATAAAGCGCACCAGCAGCGGCACGTCGGCTGGCCGGGGCGTTAACAGGTGCAGCCCGCGCACCGGCGGAGCGTCACCCAGCAAGCCGGGCCCGCAGGCCAGAGCAAGCAGCACCGGCCAGGGGAGCACGCGTTGTGCAGACATGTTATTTCACCTCGCTTTTCTGGCGGGCCGGGAGAAATTCATCGCCGGCGCGCCAGGTGGGCAGGTCGTTCTGGTTGGCCACGACCATGCCGATCGTCATGCCGAAGCGCGCCATCTGAGCCAGCCCCGAAAAGTCCCAATCTTCGTGGAACTCGTCGGATGGCTGATGGTAATGGTTGTCGTTATAATCGTCGAACAGCTTTTCCCCGAAATCGGCGGACTTACCTATGAAATCGGTCCCTTCGTCGATAGAGAACGCGGGCACGCCGGCTTGTGCGAACGAGAAATGGTCGGACCGGTAGTACGAGCCCTGCTCCGGGTGCGCGTCGGGCTTGATGGTCAAATCCATCCGCCGCGCCACCTCCTCAACCACCAGCCACACCGTGGTTCGTTCGCCACCGTCCGCGGAAACGTCGAGCGTGCGTCCAGCCGGAAAGAGCGCGTCGAAGTTCAGGTCGAGCGCCGTTTGCCCGGCCGGGATGAACGGATGGGCGGCGTAATATGCCGAGCCGCGCAGGCCTTCTTCTTCTCCGGTCACCGCCAGAAAAATCGCCGAGCGCCGCGGCTTGTGCGGAAGCGATGCCCACGCCCGCGCCATTTCCAGAATGATGCCGCAGCCGGTGCCATTATCCACGG
>CAYVPZ010000269.1:0-6706 GCA_964453955.1 uncultured Solibacteraceae bacterium
TGGGGGTGATGACCATGAAGATGATCAGCAGCACCAGCATCACATCCACCATGGGCGTGACGTTGATGTCGGATACCGGAGGTGCGGCTTTTTTCTTTAGCATTGAATCTCTCCAGACTGACCCGCGCCGGGAACTTCCGGGGCCGCGTGCGCGCGCCCGGGCGCTCCCGATACCGGGCGTGGCCGGGAAGAGCCAGCTTCCCACCACGCCCGGTCAACTCGCGGAAACCTGACCTCTGTTACTTCGCCGCTCCCGCCCGCTGGCTCCTCTTCAGGAAGTAGTCGATCAATTCCGAGCTGGAGTTGCCCATCTCGACATCGAACGATTCGATACGGCCGGTAAAGTAGTTGAACACCCACACCGCGGGGATAGCGACGAACAAACCGACCGCCGTGGTGACCAGGGCTTCCGAAATACCGCCCGCCACCGCGCCCAGACCGGTCGACTTCTCGCTCGAAATGCCGCGGAATGCGTTGATGATGCCGACGACGGTTCCGAAGAGTCCGACGAACGGGGCCGTGGAGCCGATGGTGGCCAGCGTGCTGACGCCGCGCTTCAGTTCGGCGTGCACGATCGCTTCCGCGCGTTCCAGAGCGCGCCGGGAAGCGTCGATATCGGTGCCCGAGATTTCCGTGCTTACCTGATGCGCGCGAAACTCCTGCAGACCGGCCACTACCACCTTGGCCAGGTGGCTCTTGTTATAGCGGTCGGCAATCTTGATGGCTTCGTCAAGCTTGCCTTCCCGCAGGGCTCCGGCCACGGCGGGGGCGAACAGGCGGGACTGCTTGCGGGCGGCGCTGAAGGCGATCCAGCGGTCGATCATAACGCCAATCGACCACGCCGACATCAGGAACAGAAGAATAACAACAGCCTTGGCCAGCCAGCCCATCTGGCTCCACATGGCTCTGGGATCGAACGAAACGGAAGTCTGACCCTCCTGAAGGAGCATCATTCCCCAGACTTGCAATTGCAAAAGCATCTTTCTTTCTCCTGGCGAGTTGAATTGTATTAGCTCACTACCGCTACTCAAAGGCGCCGGACGGTCTGGCGGGCCGGGCGGCTCCTTCGCCACGAACTGCGGTCGCCCGCAGCGCGCAGCCGATCTCTTACTGGCTCAGCGTGAAATTCACGTCAATCGTAGTTACCACTTCCACCGGCTCTCCGTTGAGGAGCGTCGGTCTGTACACCCACTGGGCCACCGCCTGCTGGGCCGCCGCCACCAGCAACGGGTGGCCGCTGACAAGCTGCAGATTCTGGATGGTGCCATCCTTGCCGATGATGGCCTGGAACTTGACCGTGCCCTGAATGCGCGCCTGTTTCGCCAGCACCGGATAAACCGGAACAACCTTGCGAATCAGGTTGGCGGACTGGACATTGCCGCCGACGCGAATCCGCGAAGGCGCCTTCACCACCACTTTGGGTGGCGGCGGCGCGGCCGTTGGCACCGCCCCGACAATGCCGCCCAGAACGCCGCCCATGGAACCGCCGGCAACGCCGCCGGGGACGCCGCCCACCACGCCGCTGGCGCTGGGAGGAGGCAGGTCCTCTTCCTTAATCATCGCGATGTCTTTGGGAATGGTCTTGGGAGCCATCAAGCGGCCGGCGTCAAACTGCCTCGGCGCAACCTTCACCACTTTGATCGGCTGGGCCGCCGGAGGGGGCGGCGGAGGAGGCGGAGGCGGAGGCGCCGTTAACATGCTGGCCAGAGTCGCTCTGGGCAGCGTGTCCGTGTAAATCAGCGGAATGAGGACGAGAATCGTGACGCCGATCAACTGGACGGCGAAGGAGAAGAACACCGCCCAGCCGCTTTTGGTCTTTCCTCGGCCTTCTACAAATGTTTGTTCAAACATAGCCGGATCACCTTTCCCCGAATTTCAGGATGGCGTGGACGGTTCCTGTCCGGTCCCTCCGGCGCCATCGTCTACTTCACCTTGGCCGCTCCCCTTCCCGCGCTTTCCCGCTGCAACCGCGCGCTCGAAGGCGCCGATTGCGGTTTCTTCCGGCTTTCGATAAAGCTCTGCCAGAAGATCAGAATCGGACTGGCGACGAAGATCGAGGAGTACGTGCCCACAATAATACCTACAACCAGCGCAAATGCAAAACCGTTCAGAACCGTGCCGCCGAAAAGAAACAGCGAGAGGGCCGTCAGCAGGGTCAGCCCCGAGGTCAGGACCGTTCTGCTCAGCGTCTGGTTCACACTGCGATTGATCAACGATTCCAGCGGCTCTCTTCGCAGGAGTTTCAGATTCTCGCGAATCCGGTCGAACACCACGATAGTGTCGTTCATCGAATAACCGACGAGGGTCAGCAGGGCGGCCACCACGGTCAGCGAAATCTCTTTGCCGAACAGCGAAAACAAGCCGATGGTGATGATGGTGTCGTGGAACACCGCCACCACCGCGGCCACTCCGTAAATCCACTCGAACCGGAACGCGATATACACCAGCATGCCGCCCAGCGCGTATAACACCGCCATGACAGCCTGATGCTGCAGATCCGCGCCGATTTTGGGGCCGACCACTTCCGTGCTGCGGATGTTGAATGGCGCCAGAAAAGTTTCCTGCCGGAGCACGGAGATCACCTTCGGGGTCACGCCCTGTACCGCCGTCAGTGAATTATAATCCGGAATCAGTCCCGAGCGGGGCGGGGTGTCGCGAAACTCCGTAATCGCCTTCGCCAGGTCCTGCAACTCGGTCTCGGAAAGGCTCACGCCGCCGGCCTGCAGCGGATCGCGCAACCGGTCGGCCAGAGCGCCCGCTCCGGCGTTATTCAGATCCAGCCGGCCATTCGCTTCCGCGCCGAATGTGTTTTCCAGCGTTTGCTGCATCACCTGCCGCGCCTGATTCAGTTGCTGGTCGCTGCGCACGTCGGTGCCGATGATGGCCTCATTGCTGCCCACCACCTCGGTGACGTCCACCGGGAACTGCTTGTTCAACGAGGATCGGATCTTGTCGATCGGCGGTTTGCCCGCAAAGCGCACGTCCATGAGCGCGCCCCCGCGGAAATCAATCCCGTACCGCGGGCCACCCTTCACCCACAGGCTGATCAGCCCGGCGCCCGACAGCACCAGCGAGAGTCCGATGAAGGGCCATTTCCAGCCCAGAAAGTCAAAGTTCGTGTTCTTGAATAATTGCATGCAGCTCGAACTGCCGGGCCCCGCTTAAACAGGTTAGACACCGGCTCTTCACAAAAGTTCCCAATCCCCAGCACGCGCAGGGCGGCGGCGTCAGATGCTGATCGTCGCGACGCGCTTGCGCGAAAACTCCCAGTCGAAGATGGTCTTCGACACAAAAACCGCGGTAAAAACGTTGGCGATCAGGCCGATCACCAGGGTCACCGCAAATCCCTTCACCGGACCGGTCCCGAACAGGAACAGAAAGGCGCAGGATACCACTGTTGTGACGTGCGTATCGATGATGGTCAAAAAAGCCCGGCTGAAACCGGTGTCCACCGCCGCCACCACGCCCTTGCCCGTTCGCAGTTCCTCCCGAATCCTCTCGAAAATCAGCACGTTGCTGTCGACGGCCATACCGATGGTCAGAATCACGCCGGCAATGCCCGGCAGGGTCAGCGTGGCGTCGAAGTAGGACAGCGCGGCAATCAGGATCACCGCGTTGAGGACGAGCGCCAGCGTGGCGTTGATTCCCGCCCCACGGTAGTACAGCAGCATGAAAAACACCACGGCGATCAGACCCGAGAGACCGGCCAGCAGACCGGACTGGATCGAATCGGCGCCCAGCGAGGGCCCCACCGTCCGTTCTTCTTCGGGCACCACCCGGGCTGGCAGCGAGCCGGCGCGCAGGTTGAGCGCGAGGTCGGAGGCTTCCTGCTGATTGGCGGCCCCGGTAATGCGGCCGCTGTCGGTGATGCGCGCCTGAATGGTGGGAGCTTCCAGCACCTTGCCGTCCAGCACGATGGCCAGGCGGTTGTTAATATTCGCCTCCGTGAAGCGTCCAAACCGGCTGGCCGCGTCCTGAGTGAGCACAAAATTCGTTTCCCAGGCGCCCGTCTGCGAATCCTGGCTGGGGCGCGCATCCCGCAGGTCGGCGCCGCGAACCACCGGGATGCGGGCCAGCAGAAACCAGCCCTGCTCCTGTCCGCGCCGGGGTACGGCCTGCTCCAGTTTGGTATTGAAGGGCAGGACGCCGCCGTGCTTGCCGAGCGCGTCTTCGCGGCTGGCATAGGGTCCGTCCTTCACCTCATACAGCTCCAGCATGGCCTGTTCCTGCAGCAGGGCCTTGATACGGGCCGGGTCGTCCACTCCGGGGAGGGATACCAGCAGTTCCGCCTCGGCCTCCGCGCGCCCGCGCTTTTGCACCGAGGATTCCGCCAGGCCCAGACCGTTGATCTTGCGCTCGATGGTCTGCATGGTCTGGTTCAGCGTGTCCTCCTTCAGCTTGAGGGCGGAAGAGGGCTTCATGGTCATGCGGTAGTCGGTGGAGTTGATGGGGGTCAGAATCCAGTCCGGGAAGTTGTCGGCAACCAGACTCCGCACGTCCCGGGTCCGGTCCGCGGGCACGCCCTTGACCAGAATCTGGATCTTGTCGGCATCCTCCAGCCTGGTGAGGTCGTTGCGGGTCATGTCGGCGTAAGGGATGTTCTGCTTGCCGCATTGTTCCTTCAACCGGTCAATCACCGTTTCCGCGTCGGCCATGAAGGCGTCCTGCAGTTGCACCTGCAACACCAGGTGGGTGCCCCCCTTGAGGTCGAGCCCCAGGTGGATGTTGTTCTTCCAGTTGTCCATCAGTTCGGCGCGGGACTTGGGGATGCCGATAATACCGTAGACGCAGATCAGCACCAGCGCCACGATGATCCCTGCTTTGAGCTTGAGGTTCCGATTCATGCTTTCGTTCTTGCCTTTCCGCCCGCGCGCGAATTCCCGCAGGCAGGCGGAAACCGCCTATCCCTTCTTGTCCTCCGCAACCAAACCGGAAACCGAGCCCCGGTTCACCTGCAGTTTGATGTTGTCGGGTTTGACTCGAATAATCAGAGTATCATCGTTGATCGTCACAATGGTGCCCACGATGCCGCCCGAGGTCACCACGGTCTGGCCGTTCTGCAGGTTCTTCAACATCGCCGCCTGCTGCTTCTTCTGGCGCTGCATGGGCATGAACACCAGAAGATAGAAGATACCGATGATCAGGATGAGCGGCAGGAAGCCGACAATCGGGTTCGACGCCGCGGGCGCCTGGAGGAGGATCAGATTGAAGATCGTCATTTTTCGCAGTGAAAATCGCGCCCCGAAACGGGCGTCCAGTTGGTCTGGATGCTGGCAGGGAGCTACGGTACAACCGGAATGTTCAGGTTTCGCCCCTATTCTAGCCTGCCCGGACAGAGTTCGTCCACAAGGGCAGGGAATGTCCCAAGGAGAATAGACTGCCTGATTCGGCGCATGGTGTCAAGGTAGTGTTTCAGATTGTGCAGGGTGGCGAGGGTGGAAAACAGCATTTCGCCGGCCTGGAACAGGTGCCGCAGGTAGGCGCGGGAATGGGTCCGGCAGGTGTAACAAGCGCAGGCGGGGTCAAGAGGGGCGGGGTCGTCGCGATAGCGCGCCTGCTTAATGATTACGCGGCCCTGAGAGGTAAACAGGCAGCCGTTGGGCGTTGCGCGAGGGCAGGACGCAGTCCATCATGTCCACGCCGCGGGCCACGTACTGGGGCAATTCCTCGGGCATGCCCACACCCATAACGTACCGGGGACGGTCCCGCGGCAGTAACGGTACTGTGAACCCGGCCACATCCATACTGACCTCGCGCGGCTCGCCCACCGACAAACCGCCGATGGCGTACCCGTCGGCGTTGAGTTCGGCCAGCTCGGCGGCGCACTCGGCGCGAAGATCCGGGAATATGGAGCCCTGGACGATAGGGAACAGGGCGGGGAACGGCGCCGGGCCGGTTTCGTCTTTCCGTTGGAGGTAGTGCGCGCAGCCGGCACGGGCCCAGCGCACGGTGCGGCGCATCGCTTCCGCCGCGGTGTCGTGCTCCACGGGATATGGCGGGCACTCGTCGAGCGCCATCATAATGTCGCTGCCCAGGGCGAGCTGCACGTCCACGGTGGAGGCGGGCGTGAACAGGTGCGCGTCGCCGTTCAGGTGCGAACGGAAGAGCACGCCCTCTTCGGAGATGCGGCGCAGATCGCTGAGGCTGAACACCTGGAAGCCGCCGGAATCGGTAAGAATGGCGCGATCCCAAGCCATGAACCGGTGCAGCCCGCCGAGCGAGTGGATCAGCTCGTGGCCCGGCCGGAGGAAGAGGTGATAGGTGTTGGCGAGGATGATTTTCGCATCGAGCTCGTTGGCGAGGTCGCGCTGCAGGACGCCTTTCACGGTGGCCTGCGTGCCCACGGGCATGAACACGGGCGTCTCGACGATGCCGTGCGCTGTGTGCAACAACCCCGCGCGCGCGCCGGTCACCGGGCACTCGGCCTGAATCTCAAATCGCACGATATTAGGGTGACACAGAGGCGATACGGTGATCGTACCCAGACAGCCCGAGATCCCCGTGGGCACTTTGCGCAGTATTCTCAACCAGGCTCACATCAGTCCCGAGGATTGGGAGTAGATTGGCGCCCGTTTACCGGTCCGCAAGCCGAATCCCCTGCGCTTCCAGCGTGCCCGCCGTGGCCCGGTCGAGATTCGCGACGGCCTCGCCCAGATCGGCACGGGCGCGCACCTCGCGGCTGCGCGCCGAGGTGAAATCGGTCTGG
>CAYVPZ010000270.1:0-6695 GCA_964453955.1 uncultured Solibacteraceae bacterium
AGCGTGTTAGAGCGCCCCGTGCGAGCCGGCGCGCGGCTCGATGCCGACCCCTATCGAGGTACTCCGCTGATTTGGGCCGCGGCATGCAACCGCACGGAGGCTGCCACATGGTTGTTAAATCACGGCGCCAACGTCAACCAGAAGGGCACCTTTGGCGGGTTGACGCACGGCCAGGGCATTACCGCGCTCCACATTGCCGCTCAAAATGGACACATGCCGATGGCCAGGCTTCTGGTCGAACGCGGCGCCGATCGATCCGTCGAAGACGATCTCTACCACGCAACACCCGAAGGCGGCGCGACATACTTTGGGCAGATCGAGGTGCGAGACTACCTGCGCTCGCTTGCGGTGTAGCCGATCGCTGAGTCCCGCACCTGCCAGTACACCAGCAGCGTCCCCGCCAGCGGTAAAGCGGCGAGCGCCAGGCACACCGGCACGAAGCCGTATCGCTCAATCCCCAGCCCCAGCGGCTTCGACACCAGCGCCTGCATCACCCCGTAGGAAAACACCAGCGCGGAGACTCCGAACGCGGCCCGGCCGGCGCCATACAAATCCACCGGGATGGTGTACAGATTCGTGCTCCACGCCGCCACCAAAAACAGGCTGAGGGACATGCCAGCCGTTGCCGCCAGCGGCGTCGGCGTCCACGGCACCAGCGCGGTAACAATGGCCAGCGCCGAACCCGCCAGGCAGGCCCGCTTGCGCGCCGCAACTGCACTCATCCCCGCACGAATCCAGCGCCAGGAAAGCGAGCCGCCGGCAAACGCGCCCAGCCACGCGGCCACCGGCACGGCCCACGTGTAGTGCGCCGCCTGGAGAGGCGTCAGGTGATGCGCGCGCACCAGATACGGAGGAGCCCAGTTGGTCCACAGGCTGTAGACCGTCATGCCGAGCGCGTTGGCCGCCATGAGGGCCCACAGCCGCGGATCGCGAATCTGTCCGCCGGCGTTCGCGTTTCGCATCGCCCCCACCCGTTCCACAGTGGCGGGGATGGCGCGCGAGGTGGCCAGCCACAGCGGAATCCACGCCAGGCTGGCGGTTGCGGCGGCGAAGAAGGTCCAGCGCCAGGAGTAGTTGTAAGCGAAGAAGACGGTGAACGCGGGCGCGAGGCCGGCGCCGATGGTGAGGCCAAGCTGCTGCGTGGCCGCCCCCAGCGCCCGCTCTTCCGGCAGCAGATACATGCCGCTCACCTTGGCCTGCGCGGAAACGCCGGCCGCTTCGGCAACGCCCAGCAGAGCGCGCCAGAACAGCAGCTCGTCGAACGAGTGAACCGTGCCGGTGCCGAAACTGGCCACCGCCCAGACTGCAACCGCCAGCGACATGCCCGTGTTCAGCCCCACGCGGTCCAGAAACCAGCCCATGAATGGCGCGCTCAGCGCGTAGGCGATGGAGAAGACCGAGAGCAGAACGCCGTAGCCGGCGTAGTCGAGCGTAAAACCGGGGTGGATAGCGGAGGTCCGCCAGACATCCACCATGGTGGCCAGGATCTGGCGGTCCAGATAGTTCAGGGCAGCCGAGAAGACGAAGACGGTGACCGCAACCCAGCGCAGCCGCAAAGACGGGGACACCCTGCGATTCTATACGACCAGCCCAAATGAAAAGGCCCGCGACTCCGGGAATCGCGGGCCAACGGGTTGCGGGAGGAGGAAACTCTTACTGGTCGTCGCTCGGGCGGCGCTTCAGCGTCGGGCGATCATCGTCGTCGCCGGTGCTGGTTTTGCCACCGCTGTCGGGATCTACCGTGCCCGTGCCCGAGCCGGGCGTGCGGCGCAGCGTCGGCTTGTTCACGTCTTTTTCGTCGATTTTGCGGCGGTTGTGCATGGCCAGCAGGCGGCCCTTCACGTCGTTGAACTCGGAGGTGGTGACCACGTACTCGGGCTTGGCCTTAAGATACGCCTGGATGTGCTCCTGAGCCACCTTGATGCGGTCATCCGTCATGGGGTGCGTGGAGAACACCTTGGCCATGGTGCCGGGCTTTTTCTTTTCCATCGCCTGGATCTTCTCGAAGAAGTCGACAAACGCGGTGGGGTCGTAGCCGGCCTTATACATGTACTCGAGGCCCAGCAGATCGGCCTCGGCCTCGAAGGCGCGCGAGAACTGCAGGAAGCCCATGGGAATCATTACGCTGGCGGCCTGGCGGGCGCCGTAACCGGCCCATCCACCCATGAACCACAGCGGGATGGTAGCGATGTTGGCAATCTCGCCGCGCGTGGCCTGCCGCGTGCCATGCCGGGCGGCTACATGACCAATCTCGTGCGCCATCACCCCGGCCAGTTCCGCTTCCGTATCCGCCTTCATGATCAGGCCTGTATACACGAAGAAGAAGCCGCCCGGCAGCGCAAAGGCGTTCACGTCCTCGCCGTCAATCACCTTGATGGTGAACGGCACCTTGGCGTCCGAGTTCCGCACCAGGTTCTGGCCGACCCGGTTCACGTACTCGGCGATCACCGGGTCATCGACAATCTTCGCCTCCTTCTCCACCTGCTGGGCGAGACTCTTGCCGATGGCGATTTCTTTCTCCAGAGAGTAGAAATTCACCCCTTTACCCACATCGCGATTGCCGATCTGGTCGGGGTCAGTCTCTTTGTTATCAGCGAAACTGGGTGTGCTGAGCGCCGCCGCCAGCATCACACCGAAACCGAGGGAGAGGATTCTACGTGCCATTGGTTCTCCGCGCGCGCGCCTGGATCAAGTATAAACCTTCATGCAGTTGACGTATAGTCGTCTGCATGGGTTTCTCGTTTCCGGAAGGCGCGTTGTGGGAGAGGTACCGGCCGGAGTTCCCCATAGCTAAGCGCCTGATTTATCTGAATCACGCCGCCGTGTCGCCGCTCCCGCGCCGGGTTGCCGAGGCCATGAAGCGGTTTGCCGACGATGCCTGCCAGTTCGGCTCGCTCCATTATGACGACTGGCTATCCGCCTACGAGGACATCCGCGTGGCCGCCGCCCGCCTGATGGGCGCGGGCCGCGACGAGATTGCCATCGTAAAGAATACCAGCGAAGGGATTTGCGCCGTTGCCGGGGGGTTGGAGTGGAAGCCCGGCGACCGCGTGGTGGCCTTCCGCGAGGAGTTTCCCGCCAACTTCAATCCCTGGAAGCGCCTGGAGGCGAAGCGCGTGCAGGTGGACTGGCTGTCCATCACCGATCCTCTGGACCGCGTTGCCGACGCGTGCCGGGGCGCGAAGCTGCTGGCGGTCAGTTTTGTCCAATACCTCAGCGGTTTGCGGGCGGACGTCAAGGCGCTGGGGGAGATCTGCCGGAACTGCGGGTGCTTCTTCTTCGTCGATGCGATTCAGGGCCTGGGAGCCCTGCCCCTCAACGTGGAGGAAGCGCACATTGACGCGCTGGCGGCGGATGGCCACAAATGGCTCCTCGGGCCGGAGGGTTGCGGCGTGCTCTACGTCCGACGCGAGTGGCAGGACCGCATCGAACCGGTTGAGTTTGGCTGGACCAACACCGCGCATTACGCCGACTACGCGTCGCGCGATCTGACCCTGCGCACCGATGCCGGACGCTACGAGTGCGGGACGCTGAATACCATTGGCTGCTTTGGGCTGCGGGCGGCGCTCGAATTGATTCTGGAAGTGGATCCGGCGTGCATTGCGCCCCTCATCCTGGCCCGCGCCGGTGAGATCGCCGCTGGGGCGCTGGCGAAGCGCTACGAAGTCCTGGGCGACCGCCGTCCGGAGACCGCGTCGGGGATCGTGAGCATTCGCCATCCCTCTCTGGACGCCCGCCTCGTCGTGCGCGAGCTGAAGGACAAGGGCGTCAGCGCGGCTCCCCGTCAGGGATGGATTCGGTTCTCGCCGCACTTCTACATCACGCCCGCTGAGATCGCGAAGGTGGTGGATGCCCTCCCCTAATGCCGAAACCGCCGATTCAATCGCCATGCAGCGCGAGGCGCCGCGCAGGCTGGCTCGCCTGATGGAGGGAGTGCCGGACGAGGTCTTAAGCCGGCCGCCGGGGCCGGGCAAGTGGTCCGTTTGCGCGATTATCGCGCATTTGGCCGAGGACGAACTGGTCAGTAGCTGGCGTTACCGCCAGATGATCGAACACAGCGGCGCAACTCTCGCGGGATTCGATCAGGACGAATGGGCGAGACTCGGCGATTACGATTCCCGGACGCCCCGCGAAGCCCTCGAGATGTTCCGTCTCCTGCGAGAGGCCAATCTGCGCATGTTCGCCCGGCTCACCCCGGAAGAGTGGCAGCGCCACGGCGTGCACGCGGAGCGCGGCAGGATCACCGTGGAAGACCTCGCCCGCCATATGGCCGGACACGACATCAACCACATCGGCCAGGTGCGGCGTTTGCTGGAACAGATTTAATTCAGAGCCGCCAGGATGCGGTGGATTTTCTTCAACTCCTCGCCGACTTCCTCCCGATCCTCGGCTCGCGGCGAAAGATCGAGATATCGATTCAGATCCGCGCGCGCCTGGCGGAACCGCTGCAGGTGGAGCTGTGCGATGCCCCGCTTCCGGTGATCGTCGGCGCTGTCCGGCATGGCGTGCAAAAGCAGATTGAGAACGGGCAGCAGCTTCTCCCAGCGTTCCTGGCGGACATAAATGCCCTTCAGGTTGTTCAGCATGCGGACCAGAATGTAACGCGTGGAAACGGGCGCGAGGGCGTTGGGATCGATTGAGGTATCCACGCCGGTGAGGGATCGGGCCAGTTCGTGGCACGCGGCGGCAGTGAGCGTCTGGCCGTCATGGTAGGGGTCGAGAAACGCCGCGTGGCCGGCATCGTCGTAGCGCACCAGAAAATGGCCGGGAAGGCCCACCCCGAACACCGGCCGCGCCAGCCGCCGGGCGACTTCGATGTACACCACCGAGAGCGTTATGGGAATGCCGGCGCGGCGCGCGAGAACGTCGTTGAGGAAGGTGTTGCGCGGGTCGTAATAGTCGCTCTCGTTGGCGCGGAACCGGCAAACCTGAAAAAGCACGTGGTTGGCGGCGGCGATAAACTCGGCGCCGCCGGCATTGATTTCCATGCGGTCGGCCACGGTGGAGGCGATGCGGTCGAGCGTCTCAAGCGACGGTTCGTGCTCCAGACGCGGGTATTCGAGTTCGGCGAGTTCGAGGGCGGCGACATCGAGCGGCACGCAGGAACGCTCGTCGGCGAGCGCGGCCAGCAGCGCATCCATGCTTCATGGTACTTCGGCGGCGCCGCATGGAAATTGACAGCGCCTCCGCGGTCTGGTGTAATTGAAACGAAAGAACCTTTCCTTCTGCTCCTCAGTAGCTCAATGGTAGAGCATTCGGCTGTTAACCGAAGGGTTGTAGGTTCGAGTCCTACCTGAGGAGCCAATTCCTTTCCTTCCACTGATTTGGGTGCCCGTTGGTTGACGGCGTCGCCCTGCGCGTCCGCGTAGTCTTTCGAAGAACTTCCGGTCTCCGTTCGTCTCTCGGTTCGAGCCCGCCACAGTTGGCCCGCCGAGTCCTGCCCGGTTCCACTCCCTCTCCGCGCCCCGTCTCCCCGTCTCTGGTTCCGTCTTTCCGCGTTTGTTAACGCCCGCGCGAAATCGCCGACCCCGAGTGAGACATCTTCCACGTTCCCTGCGTATATAGTGAACGGACGCGGAAACAGACCGCGTCGATAATCCCACCAGACGGCGCTCGACCGCGAAGCGGACATCGTCGTGGGTGGCCTCTAAGGAGACCGCTCATGAACGACCGCCATGCTGATCGCGCAGAAGCCATACGCCAGATCGCCGCCATCCTTGCCGCCGCCTACGTGCGCTTGCGCTTCCCCGAATCTCTCCAGAAGGAAGTTGACTGTGCCGAGAATTCCCGCCCTCATGTGACTGCTGGTTAACACTATGAAAACAGAGACCAATAGATCAACGGGCCTGCGGGAAGAGATCGAGGCCTTGCGCCACATGACCGTCGGGCAGCTTAAGGACAAGTACCGTGATGTCTTCAGCGAATCGAGCCGGTCGAATCACAAACAGTTCCTCTTCCGGCGTATCGCCTGGCGCATGCAGGCGAACGCTTACGGCGGCCTCTCGGAACGCGCGCGCCGCCGCGCACTGGAGATCGCCGACGACGCTGACCTCCGCATTCGGGCACCCAAAAACTTCTTGAAAGTGGATCTGGACGAGAGCCGCACGCTTGAGACGCGCGTCGCGCCGACCGAGGACCCGCGGCTCCCGATGCCCGGCACCGAACTGGTGCGACGCTACCGGGGTAAGGATGTCGTCGTTCGCGTTCGGAAGGAAGGCTTCGAGTACGACGGCCAGATCCACCGTTCCCTGAGTTCCGCCGTGCGCGAGGCGACCGGCACTCCGTGGAACGGGTTCGCGTTTTTCGGGCTGGGCGGCAAGCCGGGGAGGAAACATGGCAGCCACCAGTAACGGCACGACCGCGCCAAAACCCGTCCGATGCGCGATTTACACGCGGAAGTCGACGGAGGAGGGCCTGAACCAGGAATTCAACTCGCTCGACGCCCAGCGCGAGGCGGCCGAGGCATACATCCTCAGCCAGAAGCACGACGGCTGGACCCTGGTGCCCACCCAGTACAGCGACGGCGGATACACAGGCGCGAACATCGAACGGCCCGGCGTGAAACAATTGCTGGCCGACATCGAAGGCGGCAAGATCGACTGCGTAGTCGTCTACAAGGTTGATCGCCTGAGCCGTTCACTGATCGACTTCTCCAAGATGATGGAGTTGTTCGAGAAGCGCGGCGTCTGCTTCGT
>CAYVPZ010000271.1:0-399 GCA_964453955.1 uncultured Solibacteraceae bacterium
GTCAATTCGTTCACCAACCTGCCCGGTTACGGCAGCTACACGCTCAACAACGGCCAGAACGCGGGCCTCTCCTGGACGCACATTTTCGCTTCGTCCACGGTCAACGAGTTTCGCCTGGGGCTCAACCGCATGCGGGCCGGCGCGCTGCAGCAGGACTACGGCACCGATATCAACGCCCAGCTCGGCTTCCCCGACGTGCTCACCAACCCCGTGGATCTGGGCGCGCCCAACGTCAGCATCCTCGGTTTCGACGGGATCGGCGAGCCGGTGAATTACCCCCAGGACCGCCACGACACCACCGTCCACCTTTCCGACAATTTGTCCTGGATTTCCGGGCGGCATCAGTTCAAATTTGGCGCGGATATTCGCGATATTCAGGTGGACAACTACCTCGATTTC
>CAYVPZ010000271.1:409-6688 GCA_964453955.1 uncultured Solibacteraceae bacterium
TTCGTGGCCCGCGGCGAATGGTTCTTCGAGGGCGGCGGCAGCGGAGATCCCCTGGTGGCGCTGGCCCAGTTGCTGGCGGGCGCCCCCGATTACGCCATCGCGGCCAGCGGCAACACCGCCAACACCCTGCGCAGCGTGGGCATGAATTACTACGCCCAGGACGACATCCACGTGGTGCCCCGCCTGTTGCTCAACGTGGGCTTGCGCTGGGAGTACAACGGCCCGCCGGTGGAGGATCACAATCGCTTCAGCGTGCCCGACCTCAGCGCCGCCGCGGCCACCTGCTCGCCGGCGCCCGATTGCCAGTTCCTGCTGGCCGGAACCGATGGCATCCCCCGCGCCACCTACAATTCCACGCTCACCGACTTCGCGCCGCGCATCGGCGTGGCCTGGCGCCCGCTGAAGACCGAACGCTTCGTGGTCCGTTCCGCCTACGGCATCTTTTATGACTCCGGCATCTTCAATATGAACGTGCTCCCCCGCTTCAACCCGCCGTTCTACGATCTGTCCCTTTATCCGAACAATCCCAGCAGCCCGCTGGTCATCCAGAATATTCTCAGCAGCCAGGCCATTCCCGAGCCCGAGGCGAACATGATCGCGCCCAACTTCCGCGACGCCTACATGCAGCAGTGGAACGTCGACCTGCAGTACGAGCTGGGCCCCAACTGGATGATCGACTCGGCGTATGTGGGCTCCAAGGGCACGCATCTGCCGGACGCCATCAACCTGGACCAGCCCAACCCGGTCACCGGCGTCGCGCCTTACCCGTGGTTCCCCTCCTCCACCATCCTCGAAATCGAATCGGCCGCCAACAGCTCCTACAACGCCCTGCAATTCCGCTCGGAGAAACGCGTCGGCCACGACCTCGCCTTCCTCGCGGCGTACACGTTCTCCAAATCGATTGACGATGTTTCCTCGGTCTTCGGCGGCAGCGTCGGCGGCGGTCTGCCGCAGAATTCACAGGACCTGAGCGCCGATCGCGCCCTCTCCGATTTCGACGCCCGGCAGCGCTTCGTGCTCAGCTCCGTCTACGATCTGCCGTTCCGGCGCATGTGGGCCAACCAGCCGGGCGTGCGCAAAGCCCTGCTGAGCGACTGGCAAATGTCCGGGATCTTCACCGCGCAGACCGGCTCTCCATTCACCGTCAATCTCACCGCGCCTTCGGCCGCCTGCTTCTCGAGCTCCGCTTTCAGCAACCCGTGCCGGCCCGATCTCATCTCCAACCCCATGGTCCCGGGCCCGGTGGCTGCCAATCCCGACCCCGCCTGCCAGACCACCATCTCCGAGGGAGGACTCGCCGCCAACGTGGTGGGCCAGCCGGGAAGCTGGTTTAACCCCTGCGCCTTCGCTACCCCGGCGAGCGGAGGGTTCGGCACCGCCGGACGGAATATTCTGACCGGGCCGGGCTACACCAACCTCGATTTCGCGCTTTCCAGAAGCATCCCGCTGCGCACCGAAGGGCAGCGCCTGCAGATTCGCGGCGAGTTCTTCAATCTGCTGAATCACCCCAATTTCGACATTCCGAATCACTCCTTCGGCGCGCCGACTCTCGGCGAAGTGCTCTCGGCCAATGCCTACGGCGACAAGCCCCCGCGCCAGATTCAGCTGGGACTGAAGTATATCTTCTGAGGAGTCAGGCCGCCGGTGATCGGCCTCGTCCGTTGCCGGTGTTGCGGAGCATAATCTCCACAAATTGGTCGATCTTATCGGAGAGTTGTTTCACGCTGTCGGACACGACTTGGACATTGGCAGCAAGTGTCCCTATCGATGTGGCGTTCGTGTTGCTGGCTTCCACCAGGCGCAACAGCAACTCCTCAATCCGATCAACGCGTTGATGTGCTCGTACGGTCGCGGGATCGGCTGGCAGATGTGTCGGCCCACCTGATGCGATTCTACCGGATTGCCTGCCAGCGGGCTACGGCGCTTCCCACTCCAGCGCATAGATCTCCCGCGTCCCGGCGTCGCGCAGCGTGAGGATGCAATCGTCCGGGGCGAGACCAGTCCACAGGTCGCGGGACTGAATCAAACGCTGCGCTTGCTTGTTGCTGAAGACCGGCTCGAGTTTCCGGTCGCGCACACGTACGCGATACCACGTCCGCGCGCCGCCGGAGGTCACGAAATGAACCCACTCTCCGTCGTGCGACCAAGCCGGGTACCCGGCCCCCATCGTGCTCAACTCGGTCTGCTTGTGCGTGGCCAGGTCGTAGAGCTCGACTTTCCATTCCACGGCCGACAAACCCACAATCGACCGCCCGTCGGGAGACCAGCGGGGCGACCACATTCCCTCAGAACCGGGTAACACGGAGATCTGGTGCGTCTTCAGATCGATGACGCGGATGGCCATCCGGCCGGGGTCCGGCGCGGCCATGCCGCCCGGGTTGGTGCCGAAGGCGAGCGAGTTTCCATCGGGCGACCAGGTTGGATCCCAATCGCCTCCCCCGCCCGCTTCGCCGTTGGTGACCTTCTGTGGTTCGCCGCCATCTGCCGGCAGGATGTAGACCCGCTGCGGCTGCCCCGGCAGTGCTCCGAAGAAGGCGATCTGCTTCCCGTCGGGCGACCAGCGCGGCAATCTCACATCGAGCGGCGGGAAGGTCAGTTGCACCCGATCGCTGCCGTCCATCGCGCTTCGCCACAGCGTTCCCTCGGGATACGCGATGTACGCAACGCGCTTGCCATCGCGCGAGAAAGCAACATCCTGAGCGGAAACTCCATCGAGATATGGCTGGAACTGGCCCGACACGCTATTGAGAATCACCAGCTCGTCGCGCGTCTCGACGCCCGTCACATACAGGCGCTTACCATCCGGACTGACCGTGGGGTAAACCAGATTGGCGGGGCCGGTGGTCAATTGCACCGGCTCCTGGCTGGTGCGCCGCAGGAATCCGGTTTTCTCGCGCACCGCCCAGATGGTCGCGGTGCCGCCGCTCGCCACCTGAAAGACGAAGTACTTCCCGTCCGGCGTCCACACGCCGCAGCAGTGCGCGTCGCGGATGCCCGGAAAAAGACGATGCAGATGGCTCCCGTCCGCGCCTACTTCCCAGATGGAATCGGGCGCCGCCCCCCCGCTCTCGGTAAAACGCACGCTGCCGCCGTCGGTTGACCAGCGCGGAAGGTAGACGCTGTTGGGCATGGTGGCCAATGGCCGGGCTCCGGTTCCGTCGCTCCTGGCGATGCTCAACTGTCTGCCGTTCGCGTAAACCAGTTCCTGCCCGTCCGGAGACCAGGCCGCCCCGCCAGACGTTAGGATGCTGCCCACGCGGCGCGGCGAGCCGCCCAGCAACGGTTCCGCCCACAGCTCCGCGGGCGTGTACGCGCCGCCACCGTGAAGCACCAGCAGCTCCGAACGGTCCGGCGAAAGGTCGACGACGAAGGCACTCTTCAGCGACGCCGGAAGGGGAATCGATTGCCCGCCGTGCGATGAAACCTGCCACGGCTCGTCGATGCCGTCGGCGGCCCTGGAAGTAAAATAGACGCGCGCGCCGTCGGTCACCACCGGCATGCTGGCCGCGCGGCGGTCGTCGGTGATCTGCACAGTGCGCAGAACTCTGGGCGGGGGTACTGGGCGCGTCAGCAGAATGGCCGCCGCGACCACGGCCAGCGCCGCCGCGACCGCCACGAAAATTGGCCAGCGCGATCTGCGGCGCGCAACCGGGACAGCGACAGCGGATTGCAGACCGGTGACCACCGTGGAGGACCGGCCCGATTCCGTGTCGCGCTTCAGCCGCTTGAGGTCCGCGCGCATGTCGGCGGCGCTCTGGTAGCGCGTGTCGGGGTCTTTTTCCAGCGCCTTCAGGATGATGTGTTCGAGGGCTACCGGCAGGGCCGGGTTCACGTGGCAGGGTGGGTCCGGCGCCTGGTGCATAATCGCGGCCATCACCACGGCGGAGGTCTTCCCCTCGAAGGGCATTCGCCCCGTGGCCATCTCGTACAGAACCACGCCCAGGCTGAACAAATCGGTCCGCGAGTCCAGATCGTCGCCTTTGGCCTGCTCCGGAGACATGTAGCCGGGCGTACCCGCAGCCGTGCCGGGCGTGGTAAGAAGGTCCACCGCGATGGTCGCCGTGCGGTCCACGGGCGCCGAAGTCACCGTCCTGCCCGCGTGTGTGGGCTTGGCCAGACCGAAGTCCAGGATCTTCACCTGGCCGTGGCTGACCAGGAAGAGATTGGCCGGTTTGATGTCGCGATGCACGATGCCCCGCGCGTGGGCCGCGTCCAGGCCGTCGGCAATCTGAATGGCCCAGGTGAGCACCGAGTCGAAGGGGATGGGGCGGCCGCCGATGCGCTCCTTCAGCGTGGCGCCTTCCAGCAGCTCCATCACCAGAAACGGATGCCCGCCGTGCTCGCCCACTTCGTACAGAGTGCAGATGTTGGGATGATTGATGGCCGCCGCCGCGCGCGCCTCCCGCTCGAAGCGCTCCAGCGTGATGCTGTCCCGGGCCATTTCGTCCGGCAGGAACTTGAGCGCCACCTGGCGGCCCAGCTTCAGGTCTTCGGCACGGTACACCACACCCATGCCCCCACCGCCCAGCTTCTCGACGATGCGGTAGTGCGAAACGGTTTCATTGATCATGGCGGCGACTACAACTTTAACAGCGCCCGCAGCCGCTTGGTCTGAACGCGGCTGACCGGGATTTCGGTGTGCTTGCGATCGTCCATGCGAAGCTGAAAGCTCGACTTGAACCAGGGGATCACTTCCCGGATGCGATTGATGTTCACCAGGAACGACCGGTGCACCCGCCAGAAGATCTCCGGATCGAGATTCGACTGCAGTTCCTCAATGGTGCGGTAGTTCGATTCGCCCTCCACGCTGGAGGCCACCAGGGTGATGACGCCGTCGTCGATGGTCGCGTAAACCACGTCCTGCGCGTCCACAATCAGGTTGCGCCCGCCGCTCTTCACCAGCAGCTTGGTGCGCTGTGGCGTGCGCGACGCGCCGTCGGGCGGTGGCACCGGCGCCACCGGCGCGGCCGCGGCCAGCTTCTCCGCGATGGCCTTGCGCGCGCGCTCCACGGTGAGTTCCAGCCGCTCCTGCTCCACCGGCTTGAGCAGATAGTCCATGGCGCCCCACTTGAACGCCTCCACCGCGTACTGGTCGTAGGCCGTGGCCAGGATGAAGTGCGGAAGGGGGATTTCCTTCTCGGTGAGCTTCTGAATCACGCCCAGCCCGTCGAGGCCGGGCATCTGCACGTCGAGGAAAACCAAGTCCGGATCGAGGTCCTCGATGAGCTTCACGGCCTCCAGGCCGTTGTGCGCCGTGGCCAGAATTTCGATATCCTCAAATTGCTTCAGCAAATACACGAGCTCGTCGCAGGCCAGGCGCTCGTCGTCCACGACGATGGTCGAGATGGTGCTGGTCAGGCGACTCTGCATGAAGTGTTAGTATAACTTGGGACAATCAGTAAAGGAGATCGATTTGCCCACGAACGAAAACGTCCGTATTGCGCCTGCGGATGGCAAGCTTGGAGTCCTCATACCGGGAATCGGCGCAGTCAGCACCACCTTCATGGCCGGCGTTGAGGCCGTGAAGCGCGGACTCGGGATCCCCGTCGGCTCCCTCACGCAACTGGCCACGGTGCGGCTCGGTAAGCGCACCGAAGCCCGCACACCCATGATTAAGGATTTTGTGCCGCTGGCCGGTCTGGAAGACCTGGTCTTCGCCGGCTGGGACATCTTCGAAGACTCGGCCTACCAGGCGGCCACCAATGCGAAGGTGCTGGAACCGTCTTTGCTGGAACAGGTTCGCGAACCGCTGGAGAAGATCAAGCCGATGAAGGCCGTCTTCGACCACGAGTACATCAAACGCATCGACGGCCCCAACGTCAAGCAGGGCGGCACGAAGATGGACAAGGCGCAGATGCTGATGGACGACATCCGCGAGTTCCAGCAGTCCACCGGCGTGGCGCGGACCATCATGATCTGGTGCGCCTCCACCGAGGTTTTCCATCGGCCCAGCCAGGTTCACCAGACCCTGAAGGACTTCGAGTGCGGCCTGATGAAGGACGATCCGGAGATCGCCCCCAGCCAGATTTACGCGTACGCGGCGCTGAAGATGGGCGTCCCCTTCGCCAACGGAGCGCCCAACCTGACCACCGATACGCCCGCGCTGCTGGAGCTGGCCCGCGAGAAGAACCTCCCCGTCTGCGGGAAAGACTTCAAGACCGGCCAGACGTTCATGAAGACGCTGCTGGCGCCCGGTTTCAAGGCCCGCATGCTGGGCATGCACGGCTGGTTCTCCACCAACATCCTGGGGAACCGCGACGGCGAGGTGCTGGAAGATCC
>CAYVPZ010000272.1:0-6652 GCA_964453955.1 uncultured Solibacteraceae bacterium
TGACCCTGCGGGCAGGCACCGCCCGAAGGCAGTCTCCGGGACCCTTTTCGTCCACAGCGTCAGCGCAGTATTCTTTGATCAATGATTTGCTTCTGCCGGTTGACTCTGTGCTCAGTGGGTCTCTTCTGCTCGACGATGAAACGCCGGTCCTTCCTGCTGCTCGCCTCCCTGCTGATACTGAACGCTTCGGCCCGCGAGCCGGTCCGCACCCGTCACGCCATGGTCACGGCTCAGGAGCCTCTTGCCGCCGATGTCGGTGTCGCCACGCTCCAAGCGGGTGGCAATGCCGTGGACGCCGCTATCGCGACTGGTTTCGCTCTCGCGGTTACGTTTCCCTACGCGGGTAACATCGGCGGCGGTGGATTCATGCTCATCCGCATGGCCGATGGTCGCACCGCATTCGTCGATTTCAGAGAAGCCGCCCCGCTCGCCGCCGCCCATGACATGTACCTCGATTCCACCGGGAAACCCACGCGCGACAGCATCGTGGGCTATCGGGCAGTAGGAGTGCCGGGCACGGTGCGAGGCTTTGAGTACGCGCATCAGAAGTTCGGCCACGCCAACTGGGCTGCTCTGGTGGACCCTGCAATCCGGCTCGCACGCGACGGCGTACCAGTTTCCTGGCGCATGGCCCGGTCGCTGGAGAAGAACCGCGAGCGGCTGGAGCAGTTTCCCGAATCGAAGGGCACTTTCCTCAACGGCGGTGCGCTGTATCAGGTGGGTGATCGCCTGGTCCAGGGCGATCTCGCCGCGACTCTCAGTCGCCTCCGCGACCACGGGGCAGCAGGGTTCTATGAAGGCGAGACCGCGCACCAGATTGCTGATGCGATGCGCGAGAACGGCGGCCTGATCACGCTGGAAGACTTGAAGCATTACCAGGCCGTGGAGCGGAAGCCGCTCACGGGCCGATACAAAGGCTACGACATCCTAACGTCGCCACCGCCCAGCTCGGGCGGCATCGGCGTTTTGCAGATGCTGGGCATGCTCGAAGGCTCGGGCTACGAGAGGACCGGGGCGGGCTCGGCGGCAACCTACCACTACCTCGCCGAGTGCATGCGCCGGGCTTATGCAGACCGCAGCGCCTGGCTGGGAGATCCGGATTTCTTTAATGTCCCCACGCAGGCGCTCCTGAACCCGCGTTACCTGGCATGGCGTCGTGCCAGTATCCAACCTGGCCACGCCTCCAGCAGCGACGGCCTGGTTCCGGAGACCGCGGATCTGCACCGCTTCGAGAGCAACCAGACCACGCACTACAACATCGTCGATGCCGAGGGAAACGCGGTGGCCGTCACCTACACTCTGAACGGAGCATATGGCAGCGGCGTGACGGTTCCCGGTGACGGCTTCCTGCTCAACAACGAGATGGACGACTTCGCGGCAAAGCCTGGTACCCCGAACATGTTCGGTCTCGTCCAGGGCGAAGCGAATGCCATTCAGCCCGGCAAGCGTCCGCTCTCCTCGATGATGCCCACCATGCTGACCCGGGACGGCAAGCTGTTCATGGTGCTGGGAGCGCCAGGCGGCTCGCACATCATCAGCAACGTGCTGCAGGTGATAGTGAACGTGCTCGACTTCGGTATGAATGTACAGGACGCTATCGACTGGCCTCGCGTTCATCATCAATGGCGTCCCGACAAGCTTGAGGTGGAACGGGGCGTTTCACCGGACACCGTTCGCATTCTTGAGCACTATGGACACACCGTGGATGCGCACGGGGATTCAGCACTGGTGGATGCCATCGTTATGTCCGACGGCTGGCTGCAGGGCGCAGTGGACGGACGCGGCGTCGACAGCAAGGCGACTGGGTATTGAAGGGAACCTGCCTACCGCATTCCAATCGATAGCGCCAGCGCGGGCCGTGCGGAAACGTCGGGCCGAACGTGGAACGATACCATTATCGGTAAGCGTTCCCATTGCGTTTCCAGCGCCACGAGTCACGCCAAGGAGGTGATTCCAATCGTTCCAGCCGCGCGGAGAGCCTCCTGCCTATCATCTTCGTTGTCTCCCGACCGAGGGGTTAGGAGTCCACGCCATGCCGGCGCGGCGCATCAACTCCCCACCGGTCCAGCAACTCAGTGATAAACGGCACCGTTCAGGACATCATGATCCCACCGGATCTTGCTTTTGAGATCGTCGCCTCTGCGAACGGTGGCGTCGTTCTGGCTGACGGTGGAATCGTTGTAGAAGACGATCCGGTTATCGCCTCCGTATGTAAAGCCGCGAGAGACCGTGATGTTGCCCTCCCGCTCGTCAATGGTGATGGTACCGCTCTTCATGACACGATTCGCAATGTATACAAATCCAGAACACTGTCTGGCAAACCTGGCCGCGGCAAACGCGCTGCCGGAGAACCACTTCTCCATGAACCGCCATCCTTGCAGCGGTTGCACAAACACTGACCGTAGTATATTATTAGACTTCGGTCGGTATTTATGGCGACTCAGGCGGAGCGGCGGGATGCGACCCGCGAGGCGATTCTTGTCGCGGCGGGCAAGCTCTTCCAGAAACATGGATTCGAAGAAACTGCGGTCGAGCAAATCACCGCCGCCGCTAATGTTGCCAAGGGCACCTTCTATCAGCATTTCCAGAGCAAAGGTGAGATTCTGCTTGCTTTGATCCGGCACGAGGAGGCAACCCTCACTCCGGAGGTCGAAAGGCGATTGGGGGAGGACGGTGCACCGCTGAAGGTGGGGCGCTGGCTGATCGGGGTGATCGCACGGTCGTGTGAAGAGCGCCGCAAGATGGTCAGCCAGGCCATGTTGATGGCGATGACGAAGCCGGCGCGGAAGGGCGAGCCGTCTACGCGCACTTCGTTCGCGCGTGTTTTCGAGGAGGCCCAGCGACGCGGCGATGTGCGCGGCGATACAGACGCGTACGATCTGGCGTTGACACTGGTGGCGGGGATGGTTCCGGCCATGATGCAGTGGGCCGAAAGCGGCAAGAAGGGGGAACTGGCTGGGTCTCTGGAGAAGGCCTGGCAGATCTTCCTGGAAGGGGCGGGGAAATGATGCTCACGTGGGCGGAAGCCGCGGACGCGGGAGCGGCTGTTTGCGGCGGCAAAGGCTACCAGCTCGGGTTGCTGGCCCGCTACGGATTTCGCGTGCCGGATGGCGGCGTGCTGCCCGCGGAAGCGCACCGGCTCACTGGACAACGCGCCGCGTTGCCGAACTCCGTTCGTACCTCCGTGTGTGACTTCCTGGAACGCCATGGCCTCATCGATGTGCCGGTAGCAGTGCGATCGAGCGCCACCGCCGAGGATTCAGCGCGCGCTTCATTCGCGGGCATCCATCGCAGCTTGCTGAACGTTCGCGGGATCGACGCAATCGAGCAGGCGATCCTGACGTGCTATGCCTCACTCGAAACCGAGCAGGCGCGAACTTACCGGGCCAGAATGGGCCTGGCCGATGAGGCGGTCGCCTGCGCAGTGGTGATCTGCCGCATGGTGGAACCGGTGAGCGCGGGCGTGGCCTTCTCGGCCGATCCGGTCACTGGCCGGCGCGACTTGATTGTCATCGAATCGGCGCCGGGTTTGGGCGAGGCGGTAGTCAGCGGCACGGTCGATCCGCAGCGCTTCGTGTTCCGTGTGGAGTGCGGCCAGCCCGTGCTGGAAGGCGCGCCGCCAGAGATGGAGGAGTTAGCTCGCACTGTAGATCGCATCCACTGGGTGCTCGGCGACGGACAGGACCCGCAGGATGTCGAGTGGGCTTACGATGGCCGGCGGTTGTGGGTGCTGCAGTCGCGGCCCATCACGCGGCTGCCGCGCGTCGGGCCACCGGCGCTTCGCGCTCTGCCGCAGTATTGGTCGACGGCGAACGTGAAGGATTCAGCGCCCGGTGTGTTGTGTGAGCTCTCGTGGAGTTCGCTCCAGGCGCTCGTGGACACCGTTGCATTCGCCCCATTGGCGGTCTCCGGCTACCAGGCGCCGGCAGGTGCGCAATTGATGCGGCGCTTCCAGGGCCGCGCCTATTTCGATTTCACTCTGCTCCAATGGGCGTTCCACGATTGCTTCGGAATTCCGGCGGATGCCTTCGCCCGGACGCTGGGCGGACACCAACCGCGGATCGAGACGCCTCCCGGCAATCCGCTCAAAGGGCCGGATGGCAGCCGGCGGCGCAAAGCATCACTGCGGCTGTTGCGGGCGCTTTGGGGATTCGAGAAGAAACAGGAACCGGTCTTCCGCCGCCATATCGCGGAGATGCAGGCATTGGCGCGGGAGAACCTGGATTCAAAAAGTCAGGGAGAGCTTCGCGAATGCGTCGACATCCTGGAAGCAAAGCAGTTTCAGGCAGGACAACTCTCCGGCATGGCCAGCGCCGCGCCCGGCCGCTGGCTCCAGCCTCTGGAGGGATTGATCGACCGCTCGAAAGTGGCGTCGCTTTCAACCGGTTCCGGTGAGGTGACCAGCGCTGAGGTGGGATACCGGATTGCCGATCTGGCGCAACATGTGCGGCAGCACGGCGAGGACGCCACGTTCCAACGGGCGCTCGACGCTTTTCTCGATGAGTTCGGCTATCGAGCCGCCGAAGAGTCCGATGGAGCCAAGCCGCGATGGATCGAAGATCCCCAACCGCTCCTGCGGCTGATTCGCGAGTTGTCGGCACGCGGGTCTACGGCCGATGCGCGGGCGGCGGCCCGCGAGCGGCGCGCGGCGGCCGAACACGAGATCCGCTCTAAAAAGCCATTGCTGTGGCCGCTCATCCGCTGGATGGCGCGGGGTCTTCGCCGCGGGTACGCCATCCGCGAGTTGGGCAAGTCGGCGCTGATTGCGGCGATCCTGCCCTGCCGAAACATCGTGCTGGAAGTGGGGCGGCGGATGGTGGCCAGCGGCCTGCTCGACCGCAAAGAGCAGGCGCTGGAGTTGACCGGACGCGATGTGCGTGATTGGCTGGACGGCTTTTGGGACGGCCGCGGCGCGCGCGAATTGACTGAGGACCGGCGGCTGCGCCATGAGGCGTGGCGGCACGAGGAAATCCAGGAAGTGATCGCCGGCGAGGAGGGCGTAACCGTCCCGGCGCCGCCCGCTCAGCTTCCGGCAGATGGAGTGTGGCGCGGGATCGCTGCCTCGGCCGGGCGGGCGGTGGGGATCGCCCGGGTGGTGAGGAGTCCGGAAGAAGGGGGCGAGTTGGGCCAGGGAGATATCCTTATCGCGCCGAACACGCATCCCGGATGGACGCCGCTGTTTCTGCGCGCCTCGGCAGTGGTGATGGAGACGGGCGGATACCTTAGCCACGGCTCGATCGTGGCGCGGGAATACGGGCTGCCGGCAGTGGTAAACATTCCCGGCCTGCTACGGCAGCTGAGCAGTGGGGAGCGGGTTACTGTCGACGGAGATGAGGGAACGGTGGCGCGAGCGGCCAGCTACACGGCCGGGGCAATCTCCACTTCAGCTTCAAGCCCTGGATAGCGACCTCCGCTGGGCACATTTTTGAAACCGACGAGGGGTATTCGATCTTTCCATCGTGACGATGATGGACGGATGATCGCGCCTTCGGTGCAGATGATGTCGCCGGTTACCCCCTGCGCCGGCCGAAGATTCAGAAAACTACGTTTTCTGATGACCGACAACAGGCTGCAGCCGGGTTGCATGCAGCTTCATCGGAGGCCATATGAGGGACCAGCCGCAGGCGCAAATGGGGGGAGTGTGGGCGCACACTTGAGGGTATTGCTTAGGACGGCGACTTAGGCGTATAAGTGGTTGGTCCGACGAGAGAGCTTTATACACCTTGGGCATCTCATGTCGGACGGTATCGCGGTAACGTGCACGCTTCCTGCCGCGCGACCTGTCAGTCGGGACTCTGCAGCCGGCAGATTGACTGGCGTCTGCTGTTGGTGGAGTCCCGACGATTAAGGCGACAAGAGAGCCATCCGACACCCTGCGGTCGATTTGGCGCCTCAAGTCAGCCGGTGTTGCGGCTTCTCGACCGCAGTACCCTGCGGGTCGGGACTTTGTAGTCGGCAGAGTGTCCGGACATGAGTAATCACTCAACGGCTTCTGCTGTTTGCCCGGAGTCCCTACTCCACTGTTGTGTCGCTCCGTCGATGGAGCACCCCAGGACAAGGCATGTGCTTCATCGACGACACGATGGCTGGCAAGTACCGTGATGAGTTCCGTCGAGCTGCTGAACGGTTCTGCAGGAAGCAGTCCTCGAAGGAACGCTTCCGCATCTCGTCTCGCGGTTCAGGGCCGGAGGGGGTTCAGGTAGTCATTCAAAGGCGTGGTGACCGGTATTCAGAACACCGACTCGTCGTAGCGCCGGCCGAGGACATGGAAGGCTCCATCTTTGCAGCTCTTGAACAGTGGTCGAGTTGAGCGCGGTGACTTGAACTCTTTATTTGCAATGTCGGGCCCGTGGGGTTCTGGTGAATTCTCAGCCAGTTTGCGATATTTCGCGCAGTTCCAGAACCTGCGTTTCCCACGGTCGGGCGGCGTCTTCGTCGGCACTCCAGGTTCATGCTGAAGGCGCAGTTGATATCTGCTCGGGTGACCGTGCATGTTCCAATTGAACTGAAGAACCGGTAGGTCACCACGACCGAAATATCGGGAGATTCTGCTGGTCCGTTGCGCGTCACAGCGCAAAGCCCGTAAGTCTATGAAAACTTGGTAGCGCTAACGGGAATCGAACCCGTATTTAAGCCTTGAGAGGGCTCCGTC
>CAYVPZ010000273.1:0-5063 GCA_964453955.1 uncultured Solibacteraceae bacterium
GCCAGACCATCTAAGGACTGCCGTTTTTTTGTCCAAACGATGGGGTCCACCTCACACTTCCTTATCCACGTGACAGCGCGCTGACGTCACCATGGTCGAGAGACGCACAATACGCATCCGCTTCCGTTTGCCGGGACTCATGCCGCTTCTCTTCTTCGGAGAGGCTCTGACCGCAGCGGTCGTCGCGACGGCGGTTAGAGGGCTCTTCGGCGGTCGGCCACGACGCTTCACCGGCGTGTCCAGGGCTGCGATTGGGGAATGCCCGGTAGATCGTAGAAAGTAGCGACGTTGCTATCGCCTGGGTTTCTCACACTCCTTAAAGACATCAGGTCCAACACCGTCACCATATCCACACATGTCACTTATGGAGCCACCATGCTGCGGTCTTCCGACCACATATCCAAGACTAGTCCAATGTCCATTCTTCACCGTCAGAATGGCCTCCAGAAACGGGTCTTTCGCAAACTCAGTTGGTTGTGAACCGGGGGTTGACGCTCGGGCGACGAGATACGCATACTTGTCGTTCTTCTTGACGACGAGCGGCGTAAGCTTAACCAAGACATGGGACAACGGAGTACCGGCTGTCATCCAAGCTACTTGAGCTTTCACGATGTCTTGAGCTTCGATAGAACTTGGGACCACCACAACCAACGGCGTGCGAGTGCCTTGGGCCTCTACGATAAACGTGAACGTCAAAAGAAACAATACGGATAGTAGGCCGTTTCGCGAAAGTCCTGACATCGTTTTGTTCTCCCTCACGAGTTGGAGTCCCCAAAAGCAATAAGCCAACGTTTCAAAGCATAGCACTTGATGCCCGGCTACTGAAAGGAGACTACCGCGAAGCCCGTTTGCCTCATGGGGCTCTGCGAAGGCATGGCCCGCCTCTTCGGGGCGAAATTATACCTGCGAATCGGCTTCCGTCCCATTGGTCTCTCGCTCCATGCTGTCAATCCGACCCCGACAGTGGGCGTGATTCATGCCGACCCACCGTTCCTCCACAGATCCGCAAAAAACAGCATTGCATTGTAAGAAACCGCCTGTGGAAAACCCTTCTACTTATTGAGTGGGTACTTCAGCCACATCAGCGGTCCGGCGAGTAACCGACATTCCGGCACATAAAGAGAGCCGCTGCCAGGCACCGGCAATCATTCCGCGAACCGGTCGAGACGAGTTGGACCGCCGTCTCGAAGTGAAGCTCCGGCGCGAGCTGGGCGAGGCCGTGCTCGCCCTGCTTGCAGACGAGCGTGTTGAAGACATCCTGCTCAACCCCGATTCGTCCCTGTGGGTAAAGCGTTTCGGGGAAGGCTGCATCCGATTCGATCACATGCCGGAGTCACGCGCCGCCGCTGCCTTGGGCACGATTGCCGCCTGGCGCAGAACCGTCCTGAACCATGAACGGCCGTTTCTCGAAACCGAACTGCCGCTCGACGGTTCGCGCTTCGAAGGTATCGTCCCGCCTGTGGTGCGCCGTCCAGTGTTCGCCATTCGGTTGCGCCCTAGGAAGATCTTCAGTCTGGAGGACTATGAATCCCGAGGCATCCTCACTGCCAGGGATGACCCGTCGAACACTTCTCGCTCCAGCGGTCGGGACTTCGTGTCAGCGGCTCGCGGGATGAGTCATGCGGAGATCATCCGCGCCGCGGTGCGCGAGAAAAAGAACATTCTGATCGCTGGTGCAACCGGCAGCGGCAAAACGACGCTCGTCAACGGGATTCTCGATGAACTGGGACGTCTGGCGCCGGATGATCGCGTCATCGCGATTGAGGACACTAGCGAGTTGCAGTCGAACGTGACGAATCATGTGGACCTGAAGGCGGCCGGCAACGTCAGCATGCTCGACTGTCTGCGCGCCTGCATGCGGCTGAACCCGACACGGATTGTTGTGGGTGAAGTGCGCGGCGCGGAAGCCCACACACTGCTCAAGGCGTGGAACACCGGTCATCCAGGCGGCGTCGCGACGATTCATGCCAATGACGCACTCAGTGCGCTGGTCCGCCTCGAAAGCCTGGTGGCCGAGGCTACGACGGCGCCACAGCAGACTCTCATCGGAGAGGCCGTGGATCTGGTGGTCTTCGTGGATGGTGAGCCAGCCATTGAAGCGGGGCGCAAAGTTCGGGAGCTTTTGCTTGTAGCCGGGTGGGCCAATGGGCTCTATCGGGTCGAGCACGTTTGAGGCAGATAACGTCCGGAGGTGTTCAACAGATGAAGATTCTTCGCAACAAATCGCGGCTGCTCGGGAGACTGGCGGCCGTGGTCACACTCGGCTGGGCCTTCGGCCTGCAACTGCACGCGGCCACGGCGGGAGGCGGGCTGCCGTGGGAAAAGCCTATGCAGTTGATCGCCAATTCAATCACCGGTCCGGTGGCCTACGGGGTAGGGCTGCTGGGTATCGCGTTCGCCGGGTATCACGTGCTTTTCGGGCACGAGCTCAGCGAAATGGGTCGGAAGGGAGCGACTCTCGGGCTGGGCGTTTCCACGCTCATCTTCGCCGCGCCGATGCTCGCCTCGGCGTTCGGGGTTGCCGGCGCGGTGGTGTAGCAGTTCGATCACTAACGGCCGGACCGGCGAGTGCACCCTCCGCTCGCTGACCGGCCGGGTCGACCACGGACGGGGAGCTTATGAATTTCGAAAAGCCGAGAGAAACTCCGATTCACGAGTCTGCGAACCGACCGGTCCAACTGTTAGGTGCCGACCGCGAGCTGGTACTGATTACAGCGCTGATCGCGATCACCGTGGCGTTCTGTCTGGCGGCGTTGTGGGGAGTGGTGCTGGCCGTAGCTTTCTGGCTTGGCTCCGTTTCCGTCCTGCGACGAATGGGGAAGGCCGATCCTCTGTTGCGCCACGTTTACCTGCGCCACATCCGTTATCGGCCGTTCTACCCGGCAAAAGCCGGGCTTCATTCGGTACCCGTGGAGACGCCGGCGAGCTGGAGGTGAGGAAGAATGCAGCGCAATGAACATCGTCGTGAACCACGGGGTCTCGCGGATCTCCTGCTGGCCTGCGCCATTGTCGATGACGGCATCCTGCTCCAGACGGACGGGTCCCTTCTCGCCGCCTGGTGTTACCGTGGCCCCGACATGATGTCGGCCTCTGCGGCGGAGATGGACGCACTGAGCGCACGCCTCAACTCGGCGCTGCGTCTGGGCACGGGATGGATGGTTCAGTGCGACGCCATTCGCTCGCAGGCGCCCGGCTATTCGGCCAGCGGAGAATTCCCGGACTCGGTGACACGCCTGATCGATGAGGAGCGACGCCGCCAGTTCATGACCGAAGGCGCGCACTTCGAATCGGAGTACTTTCTCACGCTAACCTGGCTGCCACCGGTCGAAGCCGAGGAGCGCATGAAAGGGTGGCTATTCGAGGGCGGCAGCCAGCGCGACAACAATACGACGGCGGCGCGGCACCTCGAACGATTTCGCAGCAGGCTCGATCTGTTCGAGAACGTCTTCGGCCAGCTCTTCCGGGCGGAGCGTCTGAAGCTGATCCATGTGGAGGACTTCCTCGGAAGGACACAGATCTTCGACAACCTGCTGCGGTACGTCCGCCGCTCGATCAGCGGAGACGACCATCCCTTCGCACTGCCGGACATTCCGGCGTACCTGAACGATGTTCTCGCCTGCGCCGACTTCTATGGCGGCGTTGATCCGCGCATCGGGCGCAAGCACATCGGCGTTGTGGCGATCGACGGTTTCCCGAAGTCGAGCTGGCCGGGCATCCTGCAGCAGCTTGACGCTCTGCCAATCGAATACCGCTGGAACACGCGCGCCATCCTGATCGACCCCGAAGAAGCGCGCGGCCTGTTCGACGTGCTGCGGAAGAAATGGAAATCGAAGGTGCGCGGCTGGAAGGATCAGTTGTTCCGGACCGAGACCGGCCCGGTGAACCTGCATGCACAGCACATGTCGATGGAAGCCGAGCAGGCCATGGGCGTTGCCTCCGCAGGCGATGTTCAGTTCTGCCAGTATAGTTCGAACATCGTCTGCCTCGACGTGGATCCTGTCCGGCTGCACGATAGCACGCGGCTGATCGTGAAAACGATCCAGAACCTCGGGTTCTCCTGCCGCATAGAGGATGTCAACGCGGTCGAGGCATGGCGCGGCTCGCTGTCCGGCGATGGGTACTCGAACGTGCGCCGGACATTGCTGCACACGCTCAATCTGGCGGACATGTTGCCGACTACTTCGGTGTGGGCGGGCCTCCGGGAGAATCCGTCACCGCTGATGCCGCCGAATAGTCCGCCGCTTCTGATGGCCGCAACTACGGGCGCCACCCCGTTCCGGTTTCATCTCCACGTCGGCGACTGCGGCCACACGCTGATTGTCGGACCTCCCGGCGCCGGGAAATCGACTGCCCTCGGTCTCATCGCAGCGCAATGGTCTCGCTATCCCCGAGCGCAGGTGTTCGCTTTTGACAAGGGCTGTTCAATTCAGGTGCTCACGGCGGCAGTCGGCGGTGAGTTCTACGATCTGGCAGGCCCGGACGGCAAGCTGGCCTTCAATCCACTTCGCGATATCGATGACTCGTCGGACGTCGCCTGGGCGGTGAACTGGATCGAGTGCCTGTGCGAGCTGAACGGTCTGAGCTTCGCACCGGCACATCGGAACGCGGTGTACGAAGCGGTGCGACGGTTGCAGGAATCACCGTTGCGTTCGCTGACCGAACTGCACGCTAATGTGCAGGACGAAGATGTGCGGGCCGCACTCCAGCACTTCACTGTTGCCGGGCCATTGGGTACGCTTCTCGACGCCGAATCGGACAGTTTGAGCAACGGGCGAATGCTGGCCTTCGAAACGGAGAATCTTCTGCAACTCGACGACAAGGCCGTCGTTCCCGTACTGCTGTATCTGTTTCGTCGGATCGAGCAGCGACTCGATGGCGCGCCGACTCTGGTTCTGCTGGACGAGGCGTGGGCCTATCTGGCGCATCCGCTCTTTCAGGTCCGGCTGAAGGACTGGCTCAAGACCATGCGCCGGAAGAATGCGGTGGTCGTGATGGCCACTCAGCAGATCAGCGATCTGGCGAATTCGAGAATCGCCGACGTGGTTCTCGAGAACTGTCCGACA
>CAYVPZ010000273.1:5073-6600 GCA_964453955.1 uncultured Solibacteraceae bacterium
AAGATCCTGCTGCCCAATGCGGAGGCAGGCAATCCGAGCTCGCGTGCGTTCTACCAGCACATGGGCCTGAACGAACAGGAGCTCGACATTCTGCGGGTGGCGATTCCAAAACGGCACTACTACGTGGTCAGCCCGCTCGGGCGCCGGCTGGTAGATCTCGGCATCGGCAAAGTGGCTCTTGCCTGGGTGGGCGTGAACGGGCGCGAGGAGCGGCGGATGGCCGAGAACATGATGAGGCAGTTCCCGGACACCTGGCGTGCCGAGTGGCTCCGCGCGAAAGGCCTGTCGGCGTGGGCGAATTATTACGAATCACTGGCGGGAGTTTCCGCCGAAAAGGAGGAAATATGCGACGATTTCTCAGTCGCGTGGCACTGACTGCCGCGCTGGCGATTCCAGCGGGGCTGCATGCGCAGGTCGCTGGCGGCGTGTTCGTGTGCGCGAATTGCTCAACCGAACCGACCAGTCTGCTCCAGAAGGCGGAACTGATCCTGCAGTACCAGCAGCAGGTACAGATGGTCGCGGACATGATCTTTAACAGCACGAAGGCGGGTGGCGCGTCCCTGACCAACATTGCCGGCGACCTGAATACACTGGCTGCGGTGGTTCAGGGAGGCCAGGCGCTGGCTTATTCGCTAGGTGACCAGGATGTTCTGTTTCGTCAGACCTACCCCGGATACCAGCCTCCTTCGTGGGGCGCGGGGACGTATGCGAATAGGTATTCACTTTGGGCAGCCACCAGTCTGGCCACCACGCAGGGGATTCTCCGCGGCACGGGCGTGCAGGGGAAGCTTCTCCAGACTGAACAGGGCGTTCTCGGCATCCTGCGGATGCTCGCCGCGTCGAATATCCTGCCGCGCAATCTGGCCATCTCCCTGACCGGCCAGCTCGCCTCCGAACAGGTGGCTCAGCTACAGAAGCTCCGAGAGCTGCAGCTCGAAGACATGACCTCGAAGGCGGCATACCAGGGCTACCAGATTCAGAAGGACGCAGACACTGTGAGTAATCAGCAGCAGTTCTTCGCCCCGGCGACAATCACCGGCGACTCCCGCACCTTCTCAACGACGGGCAACTGAGGTATCGCGATGCACCAGAGCAGGATCATCCGGCGAATCGTCATCTTTGGGCTTGTGGCCGCATGTGTCTCATGCGCCTTCGCTCAGGGACCCTTCGATACGCGCACGCCGGGCGACATTCTCACGCAGTATCACGACGCCATGGTCGCCTGGGAGGCCAACGTCTTTACCTATGCGAAAGAACTCTTCGCGCTGCTCGCAACCATTGAGCTTGGCTGGACTGCTGTTCTGCTGGTGCTGGAAGGCGCGGGATTGCAGACATGGGCCTTCCGGTTCATTCGAAGCGCCATGGCGATTCTCGCGTTCTACACGATCCTACTGTACGGAAACCAGTGGTTTCCCGCCGTGATTTCATCGTTCACACAGATTGGAGCAAACGCCGCCGGCATAAGCTCCATCAGTCCCACACAGGTGTTCGTTCAGGGGCTGAAGATCGCCGGCGCGATGATGGCTG
>CAYVPZ010000274.1:0-6596 GCA_964453955.1 uncultured Solibacteraceae bacterium
ACCTGAACCGCAAGGACATGCGGCGCACGCTGCACCTGGTCCGGCAGACGCGCGGGCGCAAACGGATACTGGCGCCGCGGGGCCGCGTCTACGACCTCGAACCCATGTTCGAAGACCTCAACTTCCGCTACTTTCACGGTTTGATGGCGCGGCCGTCGCTGGGCTGGGGCTTGCGCACCTCGCGCACCACGCTGGGCCATTACGACGCCTCCCACAACGCCATCGTGCTCAGCGCCATTCTCGATCGCGAGAAGGTGCCGCGGCTCGCCGTGGAGTACGTGTTGTTCCACGAGATGCTGCACCTGCGCTTCCCGGTGGACCACCGCGGCGCCCGCCGCTGCGTCCACACGCCCGAGTTCAAGCAGGCCGAGAAGCAGTTCGAGGGCTACCGGGAGGCGAGAGACATGCTGAAGCGTCTGTAGCGGATCGTGCCGGTGGTAAGCTGTGGTCATGAAGCTCACCATCGAACTCGACCGCGAAGTCGATGGCCGCTGGATCGCTGAGGTGCCGGAGTTGAACGTCCTGCTGTACGGAGACTCCAAGCAGGACACCATTCAACGTGCTCAGTCGGCCGCTCGGGAGATTGTTCTCGACCGCATCACTCATGGCGAGTTGGCGCCCGATTCGGCGCATGCCGTATTCGACATAGGGGCATGAGCGCGGGGCCTTCCCCATTCTCCTTCCAAGATTGACCTGCATTGCGTCCCCGCCCGCGGGGCCTTGCGTTCCGGTCCCATGGTCGCCGTGCGGGAGGAATAGCCAAAGGCGGAAACTGCCAGAATAGAACCATGGTGGTTCACAACGAAGCCGAGTCCCGCTTCGAACTGAAGCTGGGCGCCGAGGTCGCGGTCCTCGAGTATCGCCGCACCGCCGATTCCATGTTCTTCACGCACACCGGCGTTCCGCCCGAGTTCGAGGGCCGCGGCTACGGCAGCCAACTGGCGCGCGCCGGCCTGGACTATGCGCGCGACGCAGGCCTGAAGATCGTGCCCCAGTGCAGCTTCATCGGCCAATACATCCGGCGCAATCCCGAGTACCTGGAGAATGTCCCGGAACGGTATCGCGGCGCCGCGCCGTCCTGCCCCATCCGCCCATGACCGCATGGCCAGTGTACCTCTCGTCACCGTCATTCTCACCTCGTACAACCACGCCCGCTTCGTGGAAGAATCGCTGGAGAGCGTTCTGAACCAGTCCCTGGGCGATCTGGAAGTCATGGCCATCGACGACTGTTCCACCGACGATTCGTACGACCGGCTGCGTCGAATACAGGACCGGCGAGTCACCGTTTTTCGCAACGACTGCAATCGCGGCCGCCACTCCCGGAACTGGGCGCTCTGCAACGCGCGGGGCACGTTCATCGCCTTCCAGAACTCCGACGACGTCTGGCTCCCCGGCAAGCTGACCGTGCAACTGCAGTTCCTGTCGCAGAATCCGGAGTGCGGCGTGTGCTTCACCGGCGTGGAGATGTGCGACGAGGCCGGCCGGCCGCTTCCGGACCACCCTCACTGGGGCCGCGTGTTCCGCGTCGAGGAACACAATCGCCTGGGATGGCTGCGCCGATTCTTCCTGCAGGGGAACTGTCTGGCGTTCCCATCGGCGGTGATGCGAAGAGAAGTGCTGGAAAGCATCGGCCCCTTCGATCCCGGTTTTTTTCAACTTCCCGATTTCGATCTGTGGGTTCGGGCGGCCGGCGTCACGGAATTGAACGTGCTGCCGCGGCCTCTCACCAGGTTCCGCGTCCACACCGACGGCAGTAATGTCTCCGCTCCGTCTGCCGCGGTGGAAAACCGCTGGCCGGGAGAATGGCTGGAGATTCTGGACCACTATAGCCGGCCCCCCATCCTGAACGATCTCGCAAGGATCTTCGAATTCGGCCCGGACGAAGAGGACAACCCCGATGCCCCGGGCGGCGTCTGGGACCTGGCGCGCCTGGGCTTCCTCGCAACCTCGCTCGACGGCGTCCACCAGCGGCGCTCGGGCGTTCACTTTCTCCGCGAGGCCTTGCGGCGAGGGGACCGGGCCGGCGCCCTCAACCAGCGGCAGCGCAGCCGAATCGCCCATCGTCTGCATCGAATCTCCGGAGAGATTCAGAGCTGATGCAGAACCCATCCATCGACGGCGTGGCGGCGATTCCCCTGAGGAAGGTGGTGAACGAGCGGGGCCACCTGATGGAGGTCCAGCGCGCCGACGACACGCACTTCCTCGGCTTCGGCCAGGCCTACGTGACGGCCACCCGGGCGGGCGTGATCAAGGCCTGGTATCGCCATCACGTGCAGACCGATCAGATCGCGTTGATCAAAGGCGCTCTGCTTCTGGTCCTTTATGACGCGCGGGAGGAGTCGCCGACGCGCGGCCTCATCCAGGAGATTCGCATCTCCGACGACAACCCGCTGCTGGTTCAGATTCCCGTCGGCATCTGGCATGGATTCCGCGCCACGGGAACCGGGGACGCGTACCTGCTTCACCTCAACACGCACGCGTTCCGCTTTGCAGACACCGACGAAGACCGCCTGCCGCCCGACGATCCCGGCATCCCCTACCGTTGGGCGGAATAAGGCGCGCATGGAACTGTCGCTCATCACCAACGATCCCGCCACCGCTCGCGCGGCCGAAGACGCGGGCATCGAGCGGATTTTTATCGATCTGGAGCGGCTGGGGAAGGAAGCGCGTCAGAGAGGACGGCCCTTGTTTCAGTCCACGCACCAGATCGACGACGTTGCCCGAGTCAAAGACGCGCTTCGCCGGGCCCGGGTGATGGTCCGGGTGGACCCGCCGCATCCCGGCACTTGCCGGCAGGTCCGGCGCGTCATCGAACTGGGCGCGGACTTCGTCATGCTGCCGTGGTTTGACCGCCTGCGGGAGGCGGCCGATTTCGTTGCATTCGTGGGAGACCGGGCCCGGGCCGTGCCGCTGGTGGAGTGCGCCGGCGCCCTGGCCGTTCTTCCGGACCTGTGCCGCCTGCCTGGGGTCGCGGAGATCCATGTCGGACTCAATGACCTGAGCATGTCGCTGGGACGGCGTCACTGGTTCGAGGTGCTGACCGACCCCGCCCTCGATGCCGCGTGCGCCACCCTGCGGGATGCCGGTGTCGCGTTCGGTTTCGCGGGGATCTCCAGCCTGTCGCGAAGTGATCTGCCTGTCGACCCGGAGCTGGTGCTCGCCGAACAGGTCTGCCAGGGCGCCAGCCGGGGCTGGCTGGGGCGGACCTTCCGCGAGACGGCGCTCGGCGACCTCGGCCGGGAGGTGGAGAAACTGAGGAAGGCGATCGCGTTCTGGGAATCGGCCGGCGCGGAGGAGCGGGCGGCCATGAGAGCCCGGCTTGGCGCCCGCATCGCGCTGGCGCGGCTGGTACAGTGATTTCTAGTTTCGAGAACATGGGCTTTCCACGTGACGGTTTCGCGCGAGCGCTGGCACGCCTGTGCCGGCTCGCGCTAGGCGTGAGCGTCGCAGGTATGGCCACCTGGTGGGGCGCCGCGGCTCAGCAGGGCGCGGTTCAGGTAAAGGTTGCAATGGGAGACACGCACGGCGTCTGGCTCAAGGCCGACGGAAGCGTCTGGACCTGGGGCGGGAATGGCCGCGGCCAGCTCGGCATCGATGGCGACCATGCCTTTGAGCCGATGCCGGTGCCGGAGCTGAGCGGCATTCGCGATATTGCGGCTGGCGACCGCTTTACCGCGGCCGTCCGCAACGACGGCACTTTGTGGACCTGGGGCGAGAATGAACACGGCCAGCTTGGCAACGGGACCACCACGGACTCTCCCAGGCCGGCGCAAGCCGCCGGACTCACGAGCGTATTGGCGGTAGCGGCCAGAGCGCAACACATCCTCGCCCTGCGGTCCGACGGTACCGTGTGGGTGTGGGGAGACGATCCGGCGTCGAGCCCCTCGCCGCTGCCGAAACAAGTGGCGGGTTTGAGCGGCGTGGTGGCGATTGCCACCTCGGAAAGGCACCACGTAGCGCTCAAGTCCGATGGCACCGTGTGGATTTGGGGCGATCACGGCGCGGGTGACCTGGGCAATGGAACCTATGGCGTCTCGTCGGCGCCATTACAAGTACCCGCCCTCGAAGGCATCACCGCGGTGGCTGCGGGTTATCAACTCACCGTGGCCTTGCGGAACGACGGCACGGTGTGGGCCCTGGGCTATGGGGCCGCGGGGCAACTCGGCAACGGGTCGACAGAGAGTTCCACCAAACCGGTAATGGTGAGCGGATTGTCGGGCGTTAAGGCGGTCGCCGCGGGCTATATGCACGCCCTCGCCCTCAAATCCGATGGCACGGTGTGGAGCTGGGGATACAATCACGAAGGTCAACTGGGCAATACCCATGTGCAGGCCGAGGAATCCGCCAGGCCGGCGCGGAGCGGCACGCTATCCGGGGTAGTGGCCATCGCGGCGTCGGCCAGCCATTCCGTTGCGGTGACCAGCCAGGGAATGGTATGGGCCTGGGGCCAGAACGACGGCGGATCTCTTGGGGCCGACGCCGAACTGCTGCCGCGCTCGGAGGTGCCGATGCGGCTCGGCCAGCCCGTGCCAGCGGTAATGCAATCCCCTGTTTTCCTGCCAGACCGCGAGCGGCAAGTTCATCCAGATTTGCGGCGCTCAGGACCCGGCGCAGGTCGACAAGTGGAGCGATATCCAGTATCGCTTCGGACCCGCGAGTGCTCCGCCCGAGCTGGTGTTTCCGGAGGACCCCGCCGAGGCGAAGCCGTCTCTGTTCTTCTCCCATGAGCAGAAGAAAGGCGATTATCGCATCTCGATTCGCTTCTCGAATGGCCTGTACAACTATCGCGTGTACTCGGGTTCGCAATCGGGCGCCGGAGTAGAGGTAGCCGACGCCGCGAGGAGACGCCTGGCCGATATTCGGTGCGCGGAACGGCCGGAAATGTTTCCCGCCTACCTGCAATCCAATCTTCCGTGCGACGCGCAAAATCCGCACGGCGCGGCGGCGTGCAAGGAGAATCCCTACACCGGCAAGTGAGATTTCCTTTCGCCATGCACATCTGCTAGAGTACGCGGAGTGAAGCGGGGCCTTCTCGTGGCGGGACTCTTCTCATTCCTGATGACCCAGGCGTGCCGGCTCCTGGTGGAGCGCGACAAACGGCCTGAATTCCACGGCCAAATCGCGGCGCCGGTGTGGAAAACCCAGGGCATCGCGGCCGAGCAACTGGCCGCGTGCGCGGCGCCGGTCCTGCTGGTGGTGGGCCATGCCCCGGCGGCGCCGGCCGCGGAAAACCTTCTTTTCGCGCTCGATGCGGCCAGCGGCCGGCAGCTCTGGAAATCGGACTACGTGCCCAAAGCCATCGTGGCGTGCGGAGAGCGCTCGGCGATGGTGATCGACAACACCGATCAGCGGCCCCGGCTGGTGGATCTGGCAACCGGGAAGTTCATTCCGGGACTCGACCCGTCGTTCGATCCGCGCGCCTGGGCGGTGGATGCCTTTTACGGTTTCGGCGATGGCCAGGGGAACGGAGTGGTGGCCATCGAACGAGGCGGGACAAAAGGTGCGCAACAGCGAGGCGGGGACGCTCGGTGAAACCCGCTGGCTCGCGGCCAACGCGGATGTGGTGGTTGTGTCGGGCCAGGTGGTCAACCAGAGCAACGAATGGGAGAGCCGGCTGACGGTATACGACCGGGCCAGCCTGCAATGGCTGTGGGCCAGGCGGTTCGGCCAATACTCGGATCCGCTTGTTCCGGAAGAACCCGGCGCGCCGCTCTTCGTGTGCGATTACCGGGTGAAGCCGGAGGGCGACGAGTCGATCACCTGGGCGCTGAACGCGCGGACAGGCGCCCAACTGTGGCGGCGGAGCGATCCGGGTGAGAAGCGCGGCCAGGACGGACTGCTCGGGCTGTCGGGCGGCGTGCTGTTTTTTCAGAAGCCCTGGAAGGGCTATTCGATCGCGCGCGCCGACCATGACTTGTGGCGCAATCAAACGCCGTATTTCGTCACCGGAATCGATCCTCGGAGCGGGCGCGACCTGTTCACGACGGCTTTGTACGCGCGGTCCGAGCAACGGGGCGGGTTGGTGGCAGCGGGCGGGCTCCTGTATTCGCGCGATCACAAACAGTATGCGCTGATCGACGAAGCGGGGAACGCGAGCAGCTCGAGCTGGCTGACCTCGATCGATCCGAAAACGGGGACCGAGTTGTGGCGCTCGCGGGTGGAGGACGAGGTGTCGTACGCGCCGCCCGTGGTGCGCGGGGACCTGGTGTACGCCGGCGGCCACGGGCGGCCGACAGTCGCGGTGCTGGCGTTCCGGCGATAGTTGGCGCGGGCCTCACGATGTCTACAGCGCCCGCAGGTGGACATTACCTCGGGGCGGCCGAAACGGCAAGCGAAAGCGGGGGCGGGGATTTGTCGACGGGTATGTTTGACGCGTGGCAAACCACTGCCTTGGGCCATTCTCCGAGTGGCCGACGATTTCGGACGGAGTGCGATCGCCGCCTCAGGTTCGGCTGCGGCCATCTTTAAATACGCGAGCGAGCGTTCCCCTCAGGCGCCCGGGAATCCGAACATCAACCACGACTGATTCGCTACCCAATGGGGGTAAAGCTCCGTCATCTTGTTGAACAGCTCTTCGTCGGACGTCGCGGTTTTCT
>CAYVPZ010000275.1:0-6566 GCA_964453955.1 uncultured Solibacteraceae bacterium
GTTGTCGAGGGCGCAACCGATATTAAGGTCTCCTTCGCCAACCAGAAGGAAAGCCCGGCCAAGGTGATCGGCACCGACGCGGCCAGCGATCTGGCCGTCATCAAGGTGGATCAGAGCAATCTGCCCACCCTGCCGCTCGGCAACTCCGCCGGCTCTCAGGTGGGCGACATTGTGCTGGCCATCGGCAACCCGTTCGGCCTCGGCCAGACGGTGACCATGGGCATCGTCAGCGCGAAGGGGCGCTCCGGACTCGGCATCGAGGCCGTGGAGGACTTCATTCAAACCGACGCCGCCATCAACCCCGGCAACTCCGGTGGGGCTTTGATCAACACGCGCGGTGAGCTGATCGGCATCAACACGGCCATCGTGGGCGGCCAGACCGGCGGCAACGTCGGCATCGGCTTCGCCATCCCGGCGAACATGGCGCGCAACGTCATGGAGCAGCTCATCAAGACCGGCAAGGTGCAGCGCGGCTTCATCGGCATCATGCCCAACGCCATCACGCCCGGCGAAGAGCAGGCCTACGGGCTGAAGCCCGGGCAGAAGGGCGTGGCCATCAGCGAGGTGGACCCCAACACGCCGGGCGCAAAGGCCGGCCTGCAGGTGGGTGATGTGATCGTGGCCGTCAATGGGACGCCGGTGCAGGACGAGAACTCCTTCCGCATCCAGGTGGCCGGGATGGCCCCGGGCACCAAAGTGGATCTGCGCATCGTTCGCAACGGCGAGGAACAGACCGTGCCGGTGACTCTCGCCGAAAACACGCAGCTCGCCAAAGCCCTGCGCGGCCGCGGTGGCGAAGGCCCCGGCGGCGATCAGGATGGCGGCGAAGCCAGCGCTCTGGCGGGCGTCCAGGTGGACACCCTCTCCCAGAGCATTCAACAGAAGCTCGGCCTGCCCGCAAAGGTGACCGGCGTGGTGGTGACGGACGTGGCCGAAGGATCGTCCGCCGCCGAGGCGGGCCTGCAGGAGGGCGATGTGATCGAGCGGGTGAACCACCAGAAGGTGAGCGGCCCGTCGGACTTCGATGCCGCCGTCAAGGCGTCCGGTGGCCGCCAGGTGCTGCTGCTGGTCTTCCGAAGCGACCAGCGCGGCAACGGGGTGAGCCGTTTCATCGTGGTGCCCAACAATAAGTAAGGGAGATCACTGTTTTCAACAGGATGAGGCGGGCGCTGCGGTGCCCGCCTTTTGTTTTGCGTCCGTTTAGCAGCTTACGCATCAGATTAGTTGAGTCGAGAGGTGTCAATAATGTCCGAACCTAACCCCATCCAGACCCTGCCAGTGCTTCCCCTCAAGAATACGGTGCTGTTTCCGTATCTCCTGATGCCCCTGGCGGTGGGCCGCGCCAGCTCGCTGGCCGCCGTCGAGGCCGCCCTCGCCACCGAGGAAAAGCAGCTTGTTGTGTTTGCGCAGAAGGACCCTTCCGTGGAAGCGCCCACCCAGGACGACCTCCACCTGGTCGGCGCCAAAGCCATCGTGCGCAAAGTGAACCGTACCGACGACGCCGTGGAGCTGCTGGTGCTTGGCACCGAGCGCGTGGCCCTCATCAAGCTGGACGCCTCCGAACCGTACCTGCGGGCGAAAGTCCACCCGCTGCCCCTGCCCGAGGACAAGGGCCCGGAGGTGGAGGCGCTGCACGGGGCCCTGACCGAGCTGGGCGCCAAAGCCATCTCGCTGGCCCATCCGAATTCTCCGCAGGAGTTGGGCCGCCTGCTGGCCGCAAACGACGACGCCCTGCGCCTGGCCTACATGCTCGCCTCCATGTTCAGCATCGATCTGCCGAAGGGGCAGGCGCTGCTGGAGGCGCCCACCCGGGCCGAAGCGCTGCGGCTGGCCCACGCGTATCTCACCCACGAGGTGCAGGTGTTCGAGCTGCGCAACAAGATCACCACCGAGGCCCGCACGGAAATGTCCAAGGAGCAGCGGGATTACCTGCTGCGCCAGCAGATGAAGGCCATCCAGCAGGAGCTGGGCGACAAGGACGGCGAACAGGCGGAAGTGGAACAGCTTCGCCAGCGCCTCGAAAAGACCGATCTGCCGGACGACGTCCGCAAGGAGGCCGAGCGCGAGCTTTCCCGCATGGAGAAGCTGCCCACGGCCGCGCCCGACTATCACGTCATCCGCACGTATCTCGAATACGTGCTGGAACTGCCCTGGAACAAGTTCAGCGAAGAGAAGCTGGACATCGCCCACGCGCGCCGGGTGCTGGACGAGGACCACTTTGGCCTGAAGGACGTCAAGGGCCGCATCCTGGAACAACTGGGCGTGCTGAAGCTCAACCCCAACGCCAAGGCGCCCATCCTGTGCCTGGTGGGGCCCCCGGGCGTGGGCAAGACGTCGCTGGGGCAATCGATCGCCCGCGCGCTCGACCGCAAGTTCGAGCGCATGAGCCTGGGCGGCCTGCACGACGAGGCCGAGCTGCGCGGCCACCGGCGCACCTACATTGGCGCCATGCCCGGCCGTCTGATCCAGGCCATCCGGCGCGCCGGAACGAAGAACCCGGTGCTCATGCTGGACGAAGTGGACAAACTGGGGCGCGATTTCCGGGGCGATCCCGCCGCCGCGCTGATGGAGATCCTGGACCCGGCGCAGAACAAGGACTTCCGCGACAATTATCTCGACCTGCCCTTCGACCTGTCGAAGGTATTCTTCGTCACCACGGCCAACGCCCTGGACACCATTCCGGCCCCGCTGCTGGACCGCATGGAGATCCTGCGCCTGGCCGGCTACAGCGAAGAGGAGAAGATCGAGATCGCGCACCGCTACCTGATCCCGCGCCAGTTGAAAGAGGCCGGGCTGACGGCGGCGCAGATCTCGCTCGACGACGACACGCTGAAGAAGATCATCACCGGCTACACGCGGGAGGCCGGGCTGCGCAGGCTGGAGCGCGCCATCGGCCGGGTGGTTCGCAAAGTGGCCCTGCAGTTTGCCGAAGGCCGGGAGGGCGCGGTGACGGTGACGTCCGCGGATCTGGATGAGATGCTCGGACCGGAGAGCTTTACTCCGGAGCAGATGCGCCGCGAGCTGCCCGCGGGCGTGGCCACCGGGCTGGCCTGGACCGAGGCGGGCGGCGACGTCCTGTACATCGAGGGCACGCTGCTGCCGGACGGCAAGGGGCTCACGCTGACCGGACAGCTTGGCGAGGTGATGCAGGAGTCGGCGCGCGCGGCGCGCAGCTACCTGTGGTCGCACGCCGGGGAGTTGGGCATCGACCCGGCGCTGTTCAAGAACAGCGGCATCCACATCCACGTGCCGGCGGGCGCCATCCCCAAGGACGGGCCCTCGGCCGGGGTGACCATGGCCACGGCGATGGCGTCGCTCTATACAAAGCAGCCGGTGCGGCCGGACGTGGCCATGACCGGCGAGATCACGCTCACCGGCCTGGTGCTGCCCATCGGCGGGGTGAAGGAGAAGGTTCTGGCCGCCAGGCGGGCCGGCATCCGCACGGTGATCCTGCCGCGGATCAACCAGAAGGACCTGCGCGATTTGCCCGAGCACGTCCGCCAGGAGATGGAGTTCCTCTTCGCCGACCGGATTGAGGACGTGCTGCGGGTGGCCGTCCCCGGCCTGCGGGAGCGGCTGGAATTGACGCAGAATCCCACTATTGCTTCCGCCGCCTGAAGCCGATAAGAGATTCAGGTGCGAGACGCGTTGGTGCTCGCGCACCTCCCTGGAGCAAATCTCAACCCTTTCACGCGGGGCCGTCAGGCCCCGCTTTTTTTTCGGCTCGCTTCCGAGCCGCGACGGTCACGGAGCGGTCCTGCCGAACAATGGTAAAGTAAGGAAGAGCATGCCGAATGTAAGGAAAGAAGCGACGATCACCAGCAAAGGGCAGATCACGGTCCCCCGCGATATCCGCCGGCTGCTCGGCGTCCGGCCCGGGGATCGTCTGGTCTTTGAGACAACCGGCGAGGACGTCACAGTTCGTCCGGTCCGCCCCGCCGTTTCCTTCGAGGAGTACCGGGGCGTCGCGCCTCAGTTGCCGGTCGGCCGGCGCAATCTGATGCGCTACATGCGTGAGCTGCGCGGCCGGTGACCACGGCCATCGACACGAACGTGATTGCGGCCCTCTGGGGCGACGACCGGCAACTCAACCAGACAGCGAGGACCGCACTCGACGCGGCTGCGGGAAGCGGTGAACTCGTGGTATCGGCGCCCGTCTTCGCAGAACTGATCGCCGGGCCCGAGATTACCGAGGATTTTGTCTCGGGATTCTGCGCCAGGATGGGAATCGTGGTGGAGTGGCAGATCTCCGAGAACGTCTGGCGCGAGGCCGGACGGGCGTTCGGGTCGTACGCCCAGCGCCGCCGCTCCAAAGACCTCCATCCTCGCCGCATCCTCGCCGATTTCCTGATTGGCGCGCACGCACTGTCAAATGGATACGCCCTGCTGACCATGGACAAGTCCGTATACCGCGCCGCCTTCCCCACCTTGAAGCTGCTTACCTTCTGACCGGCCGCCGCCTCGCTAACGAACGGCCAAACTTCTCCGTCGTGACAATGATAGATTACATGTTTGCGCGCGCGACGCCGTTGGTCCCGCGCGCCGGGTCCTTGGGAGTGACTCCATGAAAACATCGATCGGCCTTTTTGTTGTATCTCTTTTCTGCGCCGCAGCCGCGTGCGCGCAAACCAGCGTGCCAGTGGTCACCGGCAATGCGCGCGTCGACAAACTGCTCAGCCAGATGACCCTGGACGAGAAAATCGCCATGATCCACGGCGACCCGGAACCGCCGGCCACCGACCAGGGGCAGCCCGGCTTCCTGCGCGGCATCCCGCGCCTCGGCATCCCTTCGCTGCGCATGGCCGACGGCCCCCCGGGTGTGCTCACCCGCGTTCCTTCCACCGCGCCCACCGCCACCATGGGCCTGGCCGCCACCTTCAGCCGGGAAGACGCCGAAAAGAACGGCATGGTGGTAGGCCGCGATGCGCGCGCGCAGGGCATCGACGTCATCCTCCAGCCCTTCATCAACATCGACCGCGACATCACCTTCGGGCGCGGCTACAACACCTACGGCGAGGATCCGGTGCTCACTGGCCAGATCGGCGCGGCGTTCATTCGCGGCGCGCAGGGCCAGGGCGTCATGGCCCAGGCCAAGCACTATGTCGCCTACGACGGCGGTGACGACAACATTGTCGACCAGCAAACCCTGCATGAAATCTATGTCGCGCCGTTCGTGGATGCGGTGGCTGCGGGCGTATCGTCCATCATGTGCTCGTACAACAAAGTGAACGGGCCGTATGCCTGCGGGAACTCCGACACCCAGTTCAAAATCCTCAGGAAGGAAATCGGCTTCCAGGGATTCATCACCTCCGACTGGGGCGCCACCCATGCCACCGACTTCATCAACGACGGCCTCGACCTCGAGATGCCCGGCACCATCGGCTTCACGCCCGTATACTTTCTGCCCGAACCGCCGCCGCCGTATAAACCGCCGGCCGGGGGCTTCGATTTCGGCGACGCCGGCTTTGGTGGCGCGGTTCCCGAAGAGCCGCCGCCTGGGCGATTCGACTTCAACTTCCCCAAGACCCCGCCGGCGCTGGGCATGCTGAACGCCGTGAAAAGCGGCCTGGTGAAGGAGGAGACCATCACGCTCGCGGTGGGGCGAATTCTGGTCCAGATGGACCGGTTCGGATTCCTGGACGGCAAGGAAAAGCACGACGTCACGCCGGTGCCGGTGGAGGCCGACGCACCGATTGTGCGCAAGACCGGCGACGACGCGGCGGTGCTGCTGAAGAACGAAGGCGGCGTGCTGCCGTTGCAGGCGGCGGACCTTGCGTCGCTGGCGATGATCGGGCCGGGCGCGGGACAGACCATTGCGGTGGGCGAGCCGGGCGAGAAATCGCTGGGCATCCCGGCGCGGCAGATCGGCGCGGTGGAAGCTCTCGAAAAGCTGGCCCCCGATGCGCACGTGACGTACGCGGTGGCCGACGACATGACCGGCGTCGCCATCCCTGCCTCCGCGTTGTCGCTCACGCGCAGCGGCGCGGCCACCCAGGTGGACCCACAGCTCGATTTCACCGTGGCCAACGGCAAGGCGCTTCCGGCCGGCTCGTCCTGGAAATGGACCGGAACGCTCACCGTTCCTTCCGCGGGCGCTTATCTGGTAAATCTGCAGCTCATGGGCACCGTCGGCGGGCTCACAATCGACGGCAAGCGCGTGAGCCGCACCGGCAATCACATGGGGAACCTGCACGGGAACATCCTGCACGCGGGCGAGCACAACATCGTGCCCACTCCGGATGGTCTCGACAATATGCGGCGCAGGCTGGAACTTACCGCCGGCGCGCACCCGATCGAGGTGACCACCACGGCGGACGTCTCCGGCAATCCCGTTCAGGTCCGGCTCACCTGGGTGACGCCCGAACAGCAGAAGGCGAATTACGACGCGGCCGTCGCGGCGGCGAAGCAGGCGAAGACCGCGGTGGTGTTCGCGTGGTCGCGCGGGCGGCCGTGGTTCGGCATCCCCGGCGACCAGAACAAGTTGATTGAGGACGTCGCCGCGGTGAACCCCAACACCATCGTGGTGTTGAACGTGAGCCAGCCGGTGGCGCTGCCCTGGCTGAGCA
>CAYVPZ010000276.1:0-6557 GCA_964453955.1 uncultured Solibacteraceae bacterium
GTCGCGGCGGTAAACGTGGACTTTGCCGCCGAGGATCGTGTGTTTCTCTGGCATAGGCGATCGGGCCTCCCAAAACCGCCAAACTGTGTAAGGCTTGTGTAAGTATACCAGCTAGGCCAATGGTTTAGCTATGCCAATGAAAAAAGGATGTTTAGCTCGGAACGAAAGTTTATGCGGATGATTTTGAGTCCCGTGCGTCTGCCAGTTCCGCCACTCCGGCTGCTGAGGGGATGCTGTCCTGATCGTAGCAGACCCGCCCGCTACGCCACCACGAGCTGATGGTCCGGATTGGCCAGCTCCACCCGCTCGTACAGCGTATCCACAAACCCCTCGCCGAACTGCGCCAGGAACGGCAGAATCCCGTACAGCCGCTCCTGCAGGTGCTTGTTCGGAAACACCAGGCCGCTCAGATAGGCCGCCTCCGCGCGCGCGCGTTCGTCGCGCCGCAGGGCCTCCCGCTGCACCTTGCCCTCCATCTTCGCGAGCTGATAAACCATCTTCGCGGCGCTCTTGTCCAGAGCCGCGCCCAGCGTTGGATCGAAGCCCGCCACCTCGCCCCGCAGTTCCCCCAGCGCCCGCTGCAGGCCGGTCCGCGTGGCCGCGAACTCGTCGTTGAGCGCGCGCGGAATCAGCCGCGCGGCAATGTAGTCGCGCACCACCGCCTCGCCGTGCGACAGGCACGTCACGGTCAGTCCGAACCGGTCCATGGCCTTCTTCGCGTGCGCGTCCAGAATGGTGAACGTCGCGCGCGCCAACGCCACCGGCATCCGCCCCAACAAGCGGTCGTAGAGCACCTGCGATTGCGCCAGATACGCCAGCTCCGCGGGACCGCCCACGTACGCCAATGTGGGCAACAGATAATCCTGCATCACCGGCCGCAACAGCGCGTTCGGCGAAAGCTCGGCGCCCATGGCCGCCAGTTCGTCCACGCTGTAGCTCCGGTCCTTCGCCGCAAACGCCCCGTTGTGCCGACGCAGCGCGATGCGCCGCCCGCCCTCCAGCAGGAACACCAGCGACGTCTCCGCCTCCACGTGCACCTGCGCGTGATAGCCGGCCTGCTCCAGCTCGCGGTTCCGCTCCAGCAAAGCGCCGGTCAGTCCCTCGGACGCCCGCACCGCCTCGGCCAGCAGCGGAGCGCGCACCTCGCGCAGCGCCTCGTCCAGAGGATCCAGGAACAACACCGCGTGGCCGCCCAGCAGCCGTTCAATCAGCAGCCGGAAGGCCTCGCCCCAGCTCCGCCCCTCCACATACGCCTCGCGCACCTCGGCCAGCACGTCGCCCGCAAACGGGAAGCCCGCCAGCGCCTGTTCCAGCCCAGCCAGCGGAATGTCCTCCAGCGGGATGGTCCCCACCGGACGGTACCCGTTCGCGTTCGCCGCCTTCAGCTCAATGGGCGTGTGCGCGGCGTTGAAGATCCACGCCTGGTTGACCTCGGCGAAGTCGTGATCCTCGGTGGCCAGCCAGAACACCGGCACCGCCTCGATGCCGCGCGCCGAGAGCGTCTCGGCCAGCTTCACCGCCGTCAGCGCCTTATAAATGGTGTACGCAGGACCGCCAAACAGCCCCACCTGCTGGCCGGTCACCACCGCCACCGTGCCCGGACGGGCCAGTTTTTCAAGCAGCTCCGGGTTCTGGCGATGCCCGGCCAGTGCGGCCACCAGCCGTTCTCGGCGCTCGGGCGGATAGCGGATTTCCCGCGCGGCCGCCTCGTAGGAGCCGGGATTCCACGGCGAGTACTCGTAGAACCGGGCAAGGCGCTGAAAACAATGTTGGAAATCGGAGAATAGGGCAGTGGTGCCGGGCAGCTCAACGTGGGCTATACAGGCGCTTTCGGTCATGCAAGGTCCAAATTAGCAGATGTTCCGCGCGCGCAGCACGATCCGCGAAACTGCGCAGCAGGGCGGGCGTCTTCGCCCGCGGCGGGCCCCGGGCCCGCCAACGGCTTGCCGCGAAACTGTGAGAATAGGAGAGTCATGGACGATCGGGAATTCCAGCAGCGCGCCGACGACGCTCTTACTCAACTCTACTCGCGTCTGGTGAAGGCCTCCGACAACGCCGAATTCGAGCCGGAGTTCCAGGCCGGCGCCCTCTCCATCGAGTTCGACGATCCGCCCGCGCGGTTCGTGGTCAGCCCCAACAGTCCGGTGCGCCAGGTCTGGGTGTCCGCTCATTCCCGCAGCTTCAAGCTCGCCTGGGACGACGCCCGCGCCTCCTTCGTACTGCCCGCCACCGGCCAGACCCTCACCGAGTTGATCGCCTCCGCCGTCAGCCAGCAACTCGGCGAAGAAATCGGGTTGTAGTGGCGCGGCCGGGCGTGTACATCTCGTATCCTTTCTGCGCGCAGAGGTGCACCTACTGCAACTTCGCCTCGGGCGTGTTCTCGCGCCTGCTGGAGCATGCCTACATGGACGCGCTGGTCCGGGAAATGGAAGCGCACCGGTGGGACTCGCCGCCCGACACCGTCTATCTCGGCGGCGGCACACCCAGCCGAATGCGCCTCGCCGATCTCGCCCGCATCCTCGCCGCCATCCCCGGCCGCCCCTGGCGCGAAGCCACCATGGAGGCCGCGCCGGGGACCATCACCGCGGAGACGGCTGCCGCCTGGCGCGAACTCGGCCTGACCCGCGTCAGCCTGGGCGTGCAATCGTTCGCGGCCGCGGAGTTGGCGCGCACCGGCCGCCGGCATACCGCGGAGGTGGTGGCGGGCGACGTCCATCTGCTGCGCGCCGCCGGCATCGAAGACTTCAACATCGATCTTATCGCCGGCCTCCCCGGCCAGACCGCGGCAACGTGGGCGGACTCGCTTGCCTGGGTGGAGCGGCTGCGTGCGCCCCACGCCTCCGTCTACATGCTCGAAGTGGACGAGGACAGCCGCCTGGGCCGCGAAATGCTGTTCCACGGCGTCCGCTACGGCGCGCCCGACGTTCCCGATGACGACGCCATCGCCGGGCTGTACGAAACCGCCGTCGAGCGGCTCGCGGCGGGCGGTCTGGCCCGTTACGAGATCTCCAATTTCGCGCGCCCCGGCTGCGAATCGGCGCACAACCTGAAATACTGGCGGCTCGAGCCATACTTCGGTTTTGGCGCCGACGCGCACTCGTTCGATGGCGTCTGGCGCTGGCAGAACGCGGAATCTGTGGAAGCGTACGCGCAGCGCGGCGCGGCCGTGGAATCCCGCGTCGCCGCGAATCCCGGTGAAGAGCGTTTCTTCGTCGGACTGCGTCTGTTGGAAGGGATCCAGCCAGCGCCCGATGAGTGGGCGCTGCATGAAGCGGCCATCTCGCGTTTCCTGCGCGAAGGGCTGCTCGAGTGCGCCGGGCCGCGGCTGCGGTTGACCAGCCGGGGTGTGCTCCTGTCCAATGAAGTTTTCGAGGAATTCATTCATTGATCGATTTGCGAAGCGATACCGTCACCCGGCCCTCCGCCGCCATGCGCCGGGCCATGTTCGAGGCCGAGGTGGGCGACGACGTCTATGGCGAGGACCCCACCCTCAACCGGCTGGAGCGCCGCGCCGCCGAAATCTTCGGCCGCGAGGCGGCGGTGTTCGTCCCCACCGGCACCATGGGCAATACCATCGCGGTGAAGCTGCACACGCACCACGGCGAGGAAGTGATCTGCGAATCCCGCGCCCACATTCTCGATTACGAATTGTCCATGACCGCCTGGTTCTCCGGCTGTCTGGTGCGCAGCGTTCGCGCCGAGGACGGCATCCTGCGCTGGCCGCAGATCCGCGCGGCCCTTCGCCCCTTCGCCCGCAACAGCGCGCCGACGGCGCTGGTGGAAATCGAAAACACGCACAACATCGCCGGCGGACGGGTGACTCCCGTCGACGCGGTCGGCGAGATTTGCCGCGAAGCGCACGCGCTGGGCCTGAAGGTGCACATGGACGGCGCGCGCATCTTCAACGCGGCCGCGTACCTCAACGTGCCCGTCGCCGAAGCCACCGGCGAGGCCGATACGGTGATGTTCTGTCTCTCCAAAGGCCTCGGCGCGCCGGCCGGCTCCATGCTGGTGGGCCGCGCCGCCGACATCGCGCAGGCCCGCCTCTACCGCAAACGGCTGGGCGGCGGAATGCGCCAGGCGGGAATCCTCGCGGCCGCCGGTCTGATTGCGCTCGAGGAAATGCCCGCCCGCCTGCCGGAGGACCACGCCAACGCCGCCTTTCTGGCCCGCGAACTCGCTGGCATTCCCGGAATCGTTCTCGACCCCGCCACGGTCCAGACCAACATCATCATCTTCGATGTGAGCGCAACCGGTCTCACCGGGCCGGAATTCAGCGCGCGGCTCAAGGCCGGCGGCGTGCTGCTCAACGCTCTGAACGCCCGCGAAATGCGCGCCCTCACTCACTGCGACGTCACCCGCGCCGATTGCGAGCAGGCGCTTGAAGTAGTGCGCGGCGTGGCGTGCGCGGCATTGGCTCCCCCGGCGCGCATTTGAGCGGCTCCCAAACGCCACTCGCCGGTAATTCCAATGACCTCCCGCGGTCATGCGCTACCATACGGGTAATGCCGGTGGAGACGGGGGTCTTCGACGAATCCGCGTTGGTGGCGCGCGCCCGCGAGGGCGACGCCGCGGCTTTTAACGAGCTGGTAACTCATTACGAGCGCAGGATTTTTCGTCTCGCCAAAAACATCACACAAAGCGATGAGGATGCCGAGGACGTCCTGCAGGAAACCTTCCTGAAAGCCTTCGAGCACCTCCCTGGTTTTCAGGGACAGTCGAAGTTTTACACCTGGATCGTACGAATTGCCGTCAACGAAGCCCTGATGAAGCTTCGCAAGCGGAAAAGCGACAAGACCGTCCCCCTCGACGAACCCGTCGACACGGGCGAGGATACAGTGGTTCGCGAGATCGCGGTGTGGGAGGAGAACCCCGAACAACGCTACTCCCGCGAAGAACTGGCGAAAATCCTCAATGAGTCCGTGGACGGTCTGCGCCCACCTTTTCGCACCGTTTTCGTATTGCGCGACATCGAAGAACTGAGTACGGAAGAGACCGCCGAAGCTTTGGGAATATCTGTCCCCGCTGTGAAGAGCCGGCTACTAAGAGCGCGGCTTCAGCTTCGCGAGAAGCTGACCCGTTTCTTCAAGCGGAAGGGAGACGACGTCTTTGCTTACTTGTAAGGATTTTCTCCAGGAACTAAGTGAGTATCTGGATGAAACGGTAGACGCGGAACTGAAGGCGCACCTCGAGGCCCACGTGACGCAATGCCCCAACTGCTGGGTGATTTTTGACACCACCAAGAAGACTCTGCAGGTGTACAAGGGAGTGCAGCCGAAAGTCATTCCTCAGGACGTTCACGACCGGCTGATGGCGGCGCTGGAAAAGAAGATGGCCGCCCGGCGCGTTCCCACCTGATTCCCCTTCCCTGGTTCGATGTTCCCGACGTTCATCGCCCTCCTGCCCGTGCTTCACGCCGTGGCCTTCGGCGCCGATTCCATCAGTGTCTCCGTGGACGCGGGTACTTTGACCGGCGCGTCGGACGGCGCTATAGAGATCTTTAGAGGAGTGCCCTACGCGGCCCCGCCGGTCGGCCCGCTGCGCTGGCGTCCGCCTCAGCCCGCCGCAAACTGGATCGGCGCGCGCGACGCAACCACGTTCGGTGCGGCCTGCCCGCAACCGGACGTGCCGGACACCATCGGCGGCGCGCCCGGCAGGACCAGCGAAGATTGCCTGACGCTGAATATCTGGGCGCCGGCGCACGCGCCGCAGCCCGTTCCCGTCATGGTGTGGTTGCACGGCGGCGGCAACACCAGCGGCGCGGGTTCGAAACGTTACTACGACGGGACGTCGTTCGCGCGCGACGGAATCGTGCTGGTGACCATCAATTATCGCCTCGGCGTTCTCGGTTTTTTCGCCGATCCCGCGCTCTCCGGCAATTTCGGGCTCATGGACCAGATCGCCGCGCTCGCCTGGGTGCGGCGGAACATCCGCGCCTTCGGCGGCGATCCGGAAAACGTCACGCTGTTCGGCGAATCGGCCGGCGGCCAGGACACGGCGGCGCTGCTGACATCGCCCATGGCCGCGGGGCTCTTTCAAAAAGCCATCATCGAGTCCGGCGGCTGGTTCATGCATCTTCCCTCGCGCACGGAGGCGGAAGCGGTCAGCGGTAAAATCGCTTTCTCGCCCGAACAATTGCGCGCCCTCCCCGTGGAATCTCTTCTCAAGATGGAGTCTCCCGGCCCGTTCGTGGATGGCCAGTTGCTTCCGCTGCAGCCGGAGGCGGCCTTCGCACAAGGGAAAGCCGCTCGCGTCCCTCTGGTCATCGGCTGGAACAGCGACGAAGGATCGCTCCTCGGCGCGCCGGATAAAACGCCGCCCTGGGTGCTGGCGGACTTCGATTCCGCCGAACTCGCCGCACTTCGGACCATCTATGGAGCCGGCTCCGGCGATGCCGCTCTCACCCGCGCCGTGTTTCGCGACCAGCATTTCGCCGCCCCCAGCCGCTGGCTGGCGCGCCAGTTCTCCACGAAAACCAAAGTGTTCCTGTACCGTTTCTCGTACGTGCGCGAAAGGCAGGAGGGGCGGATGATTGGCGCCTCCCACGGATCGGAGAT
>CAYVPZ010000277.1:0-3994 GCA_964453955.1 uncultured Solibacteraceae bacterium
AAGCGAGACTAACCTCAAAGACCCCTGAAGCATCCTCCCCGGCGCCCGAAAGGGTCTTCTACCAGACGGAGCTCAGGCCACCCAAAAAAGTTCACGAGCGGGTAACGCATTGTAAAAATACCTGCAGCGGGGTTCGAGAGGGGCGTTGGAACTCGTACCATGGTTGAAGGACGACGGGGAAACGGGTCTCAGGCGATATAATTGGGTCGGTCGGAATGAAAAACATCACAGTTCTTGGCTCCACCGGCTCCATTGGCGTCAGCACGCTGGACGTGGTTGGCCGGCGGCCGGAAGAATTTCGCATTTTCGCCCTGGTGGCGGGGAGAAACACAGACCTGCTGGCCGAGCAGATCGCCCGCTTCCGCCCGCGGATGGCTTCCGTTTCCACCGACGAGGGCCGCAGCCAGCTCACCCGCAAGCTGGAAGAGCTTGGTCTGGCCCGCAGCGAGTGGCCCGATATCTCCCCGGGGCCGGCCGGGCGGGTAGCCTGCGCGGTGCAGCCCGAGGTGGATTTTGTCATGTCGGCCATTGTTGGCGTGGCCGGCCTGGAGGCGACCTGGGAAGCCATTTGCCATGGGAAACGTGTTGGCCTGGCTACAAAAGAGGTGCTGGTGGCCAGCGGGAGCCTGGTGATGGAGGCGGTACGGCGTGGCGGCGCCGAACTGATTCCGGTGGACAGCGAGCATAACGGCGCACACCAGTGCTTTCGCGCCGGGCGGCGCGAGGAAGTGGCCCGCCTGATCCTGACCGCGTCGGGAGGTCCGTTCCGGGAAACACCGGCCGAACGGCTGGAATCGGTGACGCCGGCGCAGGCTTTGAATCATCCAACGTGGAGAATGGGGCAGCGCATCACCATCGATTCGGCCACCATGATGAACAAGGGCTTCGAAGTGATTGAGGCCTGCTGGCTGTTCGGATTGCCGTCGAAGCAGGTGGACGTGGTGGTGCACCCGCAATCGTCCATTCACGCCATGGTGGAATACGTGGACGGCAGCGTGATCGCGCAGATCTCGGCCACCGACATGCGCATGCCCATCCAGTACGCGCTGACCTGGCCGGAGCGCGACACCGCGCCGGTCCCCCGGCTGGACTGGACGGAGCCGCGCGCGTGGACGTTCTCCGCCCCCGACCTCCGGAAATTCCCGCTGCTGGGCCTGGCCTGGGCGGCGCAGGACGCGGGCGGTTCGGCCACGTGTACTTTGAACGCCGCCGACGAGATTGCCGTAAGCGCGTTTCTGAAGGAAGAGATCTCCTTTCCTGGCATCGCGCGGGTGGTTCGTGAGACGCTGGAGAGGGTGCCCGTGCGGGCGCCGCAGTCGATCGGCGAGGTGCTGGAAATCGACCGGGAATCGCGCGCGGTGGCGCGGCAGGTGATCGCCGGTCTGGCGGATAACGCGGCGGCGGAGTATTCGAGGGCGGGGATTGGGTAGATGGTTCCTTTCTTTCAGAGTGTTTGGTGGCTTCTGGTTCTGATCGGGGTGATGATCCTGATCCACGAGCTGGGGCACTTCTGGGCGGCACGGTATTTCGACGTGCGCGTGGACGCCTTCAGCTTCGGCTTCGGCCCCCGCCTGTTCGGTTATCGCCGGGGCGAAGTGGATTTCCGCTTCTCTCTGATTCCGTTCGGCGGCTACGTGAAGATGGCCGGCGAACAACCCGGCGACGAAGCCGCCAGCGATCCGCGCTCGTTCCTGGCCAAGCCGCGCTGGCAACGGCTGATCATCGCCTTTGCCGGACCGTTCATGAACATCGTTCTCGCGGTGGCGGTGGTCACCGGCATGTTCATGGTGCGCTTCCCGAAGGAACCCGATTCCGTGGACCCGGTGGTGGGGTATGTCGTTTCCGGCAGCGCCGCCGCCCAGGCCGGCGTACAGCCCGGCGACCAAGTGGTGCAGATTGACGACAAGTTCGATCCTACCTGGTATGACGTGCAGATCCGCGAGGTCTCCAGCGCAAACCGCGCCATCACCGTGTGGGTGCGGCGCAATGGAGAGCGGCTGCGGCTTTCGGTAACGCCCATATTCGATCCACGCCGGGGCGTGGGCTTCGCGGGATGGGACCACCAGGTGGACGTCGAGGTGAAGTCGGTGATGCCGGGCTTCGCGGCGGAGCAGGCGGGCCTGCGCGGCGGCGACATTCTGGTCAGCGTCAACGGGCAACCGCTGCGGTCCATCGAGGGTCTGCAGGATGTGATCGGCGCGAGCAAAGGCGCGCCCGTGCAGATTGTGTACAAACGGGGCGGACAGACGGCTCCCGTGACCATCGTGCCGCGGTTCGCCGAAGACGAGAAGCGCTGGCTGATTGGCGTCCGCGAGGAAGAGCGCATGGAGTTCACCACGCTGTCTCTTCCGGACGCGTTGCGCGAATCCATCCACGAAAACGCCCGCTACGCGACCATCATTTTCCAGATGCTGAAGGGTATCGTCGAACGGCGCATGTCGCCCCGTTCCCTCTCCGGACCAGTGGAAATGGCGCGGGCCTCGCGGGAGGCGGCGCAGGAAGGGCCCATGGCGTTTCTGGGCCTGATGGCCATGGTCAGCCTCAATCTGGCGGTGTTCAATCTGCTGCCCATCCCCATTCTGGACGGCGGCGTCATTCTGATGCTGCTGGTGGAGATGCTGATGCGCCGCGACCTCAGCATGCAGGTGAAGGAAGCCGTGCTCAAGCTGGGCTTCGTGTTCCTCATGGTGGTGGTGGCCTTCGTTCTCTACAGCGACATTTCGAAGATCCTGCCCGGCTAGCAACCGCTAATACGACAAGGGAACGCGGGCAAAACGGCTTTGCCCGCGTTTTGCCGTCAGGCGCCGCGTGCCGATCGCCAGGAGATGAGGTACGCGAGGCCGACCCCGATGGGAATCAGACCGATGAGCGCGATGCCCGCATTGGGCCCATCGGAGTGCTGATCGTTCATGATCTGAAGAATCTCGGCCGGGCTGGCGCCCTCGGCTCGCGCATGGTTGGCCTCATTCACCCGCACCCACGCCGGCTCCTGGTGCTGCCCTGTTGCGATTATGCACGCCAGCGCGATGGTGATGGCGATGCCCGTGAACAGCCAGAGAAGCCCGCGCAGCAGCAGAGCGCGGGGGTTGAATGGAGCGGGCTGGCGAGAGAACTCGCTCAGCGGAGGCAGCGCTACACCCTTTTCCAGCGCCGCCATGCGCTCCTGATGTTGCAGTTCACGTTGCTTGAACCGGGAAGCCATCGTGGCCATAACGAGAACGGCCGCGAGGAAAGCCAGCAGGGCAACGAGGATGAGTAAAATCACTTCGGGTCTCATGGCCATTGAGACTCGCGCGAAATCGCGCCGGGTTTCAACGCGCGCCTGAAACTTTGCGCCACCTCGCGAAGGTCATAATCGGAAGCGGGTGCCCGGCGACCAACAGTTCGAGTCCGTGCTCGCCACCTGGCAGGACAAGGTCTTCCGCCTGTGCTACGCCCTGCTGGGAGACCGGGCGGCAGCCGAGGAGACGGCCCAGGAGGTGTTCCTGCGCATCTGGAAAGCGCTCCCCGGCTTTCGCGGCGAGGCGGCGCTGTCCACGTGGATCTACGCCATCGCCCGCAATGCCTGCCTCACCGCGCTCAGGGCGAGAGCGGGCCGGCGCGGTCTTTCGCTGGAGAGCCCGGGCGTCAGGGCGGCCGCCGAGCGAGCCGCCAGCGGCCCGCACGGACCTGACCGCCAACCTGATATTCTGCGTTTTGTGGGCGAATTGCCGCCTAATTACCGGCAAGTGGTGTTGCTTTTTTACATGGAAGAGCGATCCTATGAAGAGGTGGCGCTGATGCTGGATCTTCCGCTGGGAACGGTGAAGACGTGGCTGCATCGCGCCCGCCAGCAACTGGCGGCGGCGCTGGTGGAGAGGGGTTCGTGATGGACGAAGAGCAGGCTCTGCGCATCGTCGACGAAGAACTGGACGCGGCGCTGGCGGGGGTGACCGCTCCGCCTCACTTCGCCGACGCCGTTCGCCGGCGCGTGCGGGCGCCACGCGTATCGCCG
>CAYVPZ010000277.1:4004-6557 GCA_964453955.1 uncultured Solibacteraceae bacterium
CCGGAGATTCTCGATTCCATCGGCTGGGCCGCCGTGCTGGCCATTGTGTTCGCCGTGCTGCTGTGGCTCGCGCCCATGGCGCGGAGTCCGTGGTGGCTGGTGGGGCTGGGGAGCGCTGTCGTCATCCCCGCGCTCTGCTTTGGGTGGCGCTGGGGAGGGGAAACTGCGGAGTGATCAGCCCGGGACCGAGTCTGGGTCGGCAAGCATAACCGCAGATCCGATGACCAGCCACTTTTGCAAGCCTCTCACGAACTCCATGCCGAGGAGAGCGTCTTCTCCTGCGAGGACCACAACTCCAGTCACGGGCTCCAGGACAGGTGGGTGTGAAGCGGCCTGAATTCCAACGGTACCTTCAGCGAGGAAGCAGCTGATTGGCGAGCCATCGGCAAGGATATAGTCGCCCGTGCCGTACAGGGCCAGACCGAGGGGCAGTGCCAGTGCGATCGGGAGCATGAGGAATCCGGTGAACCCGGTGTCAATCATCGCATCCACCTCCGTGAACGCGGTTGGGTGGGTGCCGCTGACGCGGATGGTCACCCTCGGGTGACCGTTACCGTCCAGGAATCCGATTGGAGTGAACATGCCGATGGGCCAGTCCGACTTCGAATGCACCGGGGTGCCCGATCCGAATCAGGTGGAAGAGCCCGTTGCGATTGTCGGCTCTGGCCCGGGCGAGGGCCTCGCCGGCAGTTGCTCCCAGCGTCGCGGACTCGTTCGTGATGTCGATGGCGACGAATTTTCCGGGGTGTTTCTGTTCGTACTCAGGCTTGTACAGACGGCTGTAGATCTTCTCGCCAGCGTCGGAGATCGCCTTCGGATTGGTGAGATGAGTGGCCATTCGCTGCTCCCATGATGGCACACCGTTCTCGACGCCGGCTTCAACAGCCGGGGCGGCGGCGGCAATTAGACGGCAACGTATTCGGTATCGGTGGTGGCGGCGGGGACAGGAGCTCCCTGCGCGCGAAGCTCGTCCAGATAGAGCTCGACAGCTTCCCGAATGTTGCGGTCCATTTCTTTGCGCGTGTGGCCAACGCTGACGCAGCCCGGCAGATCGGGCACGTACGCGGAATAGCCGGTCCCGGTCTTTTCGATAACGACTGCGTAGCTCATTTTGAGGCCCGCGCACGCTACACAAACCTCAGGAGCGCGTGGGGCGATGGATAGGTGTGCCTTTTCTTGCGGGTTCTCTCATCGACTTCCAGTTCGCCGGCCTCTTCCATTGGGACAAGTGCACCCTTTCGCAGCTGCCCGATATAGTAATCGGTGCGATCGGACCCGACGAACTTCTCTATAGCCTCGATTTGGTGCCATCCGCGGCCTCCAAATTCATCGCGGAGAGCCGCTTGAAGCGGCCCAAAAGTTGGGCGCGGCCAACACGAGTTGGCCGCTACGTGAGCCGTGAAAGGCGAAGTCACCAAATGGAGCGATCTTCCAAATGGCCTCCTTCACACGGTCAGAGCCCTTAACGTTGTGGGTTGCAAAGTACACCGCGTAGATCAGCCTGCCCGCATTGAACAGTTCGAATCGCACGACGTGCTCTGCGCCGTTTTTCCGCAGTTGCTCCGCGTACAGATCGTACAGGTAGATTTTGCGCTGGCCGGCATCCTCGATGACCAGCCCCTCACGCCAAGTCGCGCAACCAAACAGACCGTCGAGGTGGGACTCGAACTCTGGAGTTCCCTTGAAGCGATTGATTGCCTCATACATGAACGAGACGTAGACCTCAGACCACCGATTCCGCAGGATTCTGCCGACCACCTCCATTGGTGTGTCTGAGACACCGAAGGGGTCGATCATCACAAATGCCGGCGCGAGCGCGGCGTTCTGTCGATCAAGCTCGTCCAGGAGCCTGGTCATCGTTCGATCAAATCGGCCGTCCCAGACCTCGACTTTGCAATTAGGCGGGAATGTCGGGTATTTCTTCTCAATCAGCTTGCGCAAATGTTCTGCGCGTTCGTTGTCCGCTTCCACGAATGTGAAGACGACCTCTGCCGTTATCTTCTTACGCGCTACATGTTCCAGGAATGACTCGAAGGCGATCATGGGCGAACCGGCTTCGCCGCCCTCGTACTCACCCGGGCCGGCGAAACCATCAATGAAGAGTATCCTGCCGTTCCATGTCCCCATGATTGGGAACCAGGCGTTCAGATATTTTCTAAGCACGTGATGTTTGCCGAGCGTGTGCGGCTCAAGCGGCCAGAGTTTCTTTCTCGTCGCCATCAAACGGTCACGTTAATGAGTCGACTTGGTGTCAGTGGCCACTCAATCCAGCGCTTCCCGTCGAGTATGGCTTCGCTGCCCGACCTTTTTTTTCTGCGGCCCCCGAGTTGTTTCAGGAAAAAGGCGACGCCGTGCCTACAGCATTTGTTGCGCACCTCGCGTGCCCAATCGAGTTCCATAGTCCGGGCGTACGGACCGGATTCTCCCCCGACGATCACCCAGTCCAGACCTTCGACAGGTAACTCAGGTATCGGTCCAAGGAGCGGTTCCGCGCTGACGAACTTGACCTGCGCCGGCGTACTCATCAGATCGTGCGCACGCCAGGTGTACTCA
>CAYVPZ010000278.1:0-6553 GCA_964453955.1 uncultured Solibacteraceae bacterium
GATGTCGATATCGCCGGAATCGGTTTCGAGATCCACCAGCGGGCCGCCGCCGCCGGTTCGCCGGTCCACTTCCTGCTTCGATCGCGTTCGCCATTCCATCTCCGGCACGGTGATGCGGCCGTGATCGGTCTCCGCGCTGACGTTGTATCCGGCGCCGGGCGCGAGCTGCACGCGGATTCCGCCCGAATCGGCTTCCGCCCGCACGGGCGCGGCAACCGTCTGCGAAATACGGATGTCGCCGGAATCCGTGGCGGCCTCGATTTCGCCGGCGATCTCCAGCGCCTCGATATCGCCGGAATCGGCCTCGGCGTTGACCCGGCCGGCGACCTCCCGAATCCGGATGGAGCCGGAGTCGGCGGACGCGCGGACATTCCCGTGGATCGCGGAGAGTTCGACGTCGCCCGAGTCGGTCTCGCAATCCACCGCTCCGGCGATCCCTTCCACTCGAATGTCGCCGGAATCGGCGAGGGCGCGAATGCGCGTGTCGGCGGGCACGGTGATCTCGAGGTACAGGGCGATGCCGCGGAACAGCCAGCGGCCGGCCACGGCGCCCACCTGTATGGTGGTTCCACTTTGTTCGACGGGCGGTTTGGATTCGAGCTGCCGGATGCGATTTTCCACGCTCACCCAGCCGAAGAACCAGCGCCGCGCTCGCAGGATTCCGCGAATCCGAACGGAACCGGGATCCCCGGCGCGCACGCGGATCAGACCGTAGTCCACGGCCACATCGAGCGTCGCCGGGCCGGCGACACTCAGGACTGTTTCAAACGTGCCCTCGGCGGCTTCTCTCATTGCCCAACCTTTTTACTACAATACACGGCCTCCCGCATCAGCTCGAGCGCGCGCAGAATCCGGGGCACATCCTCGAATCCGTAGGAGAGGCGAAGCTGGCGCCTGCCGAGAGCCGCCAGATCGCCGCGCGGGTGCACGCAGTACTCGCCGGGGATGTACATCACGCGAGGCTCTCCAGTAGGCCGCGTCAGATATTGAAAGAAGGCCGAGGCGGGATGCGTCTCCACGTCGCGGAACGTCAGGTAGTAATAGAAGCCGGCGCTGCCGCCGCGCCGTTCTTCGAGAAACTCCCCGATATTCGTCTCGATTCCTTCGCGTACCGCAACCGCCTTTTCGCGGTAGCCCGCGTTCACGGCGCGCAACTGGCCGGCGACGCAATGGTCGAGCAGCCAGCTCGCCATTTCCTGAACGAACAAAGGCGCGCTGAAGCCGGCGTCGCTGGTCTTCTGCACCAGTGCGCTCAACAGCGGACCGTCGGGCCCCAGCACATAGCCGATGCGCAACGCGGGCGAGAGCACTTTGGAAAGCGTGCCCACCTCGTACACGATACCGAGGCCGTCGGCGGGCATAACCGAGACGAACGGTTCGGCGGCAGGGTCGTGCAGGAGCAACTCGTAAGCGAGGTCGTAGAAGATGGGCACCAGCCGGCCCTGTCGCCGCGACAACGAGGCCGCCACCTCGAAAAGCGCCCGCCGGCGCGCGTTCGAGAGGATGGTGCAGGATGGGTTATTCACGGTGACGACGTAGAAAAACGAGATTTTGTCGGCGTCGCTGCCCAGTTCACGGAGCTTGCGGCCGAGCGAAGCGAGGTCGATCCCCTCGGCATCCTCGGGCACGGCGAGCACGTCGAATCCCTTGCGCTCCAGAGCCTCCGCATAGATGTAGTACATGGGATCGGAAGTGACGACGATGCCGGGCTCCATCACCTCGGCCAGAGCGTCGAGGATGCTGGTTGCGCCGCACGCTCCGATGGCCAGGCGCTTCCCGGCCGGCGTGCCGCCCAGAAACCGGCTGAGCGACGCGATCAGATTCGCGGAACCGGCGGGGCTGCCATAATTGAACGCCTGCCGGTAGCGCGCGCCATCGCCGGCCACCTCGCGCATGGCTTCGACAAGACACGAGACGGGGATGGTCTTCTCATTCACGTATCCGACGCCGAGGTTGATGTCCGCGCCGTCGCGGAAATCGTGCGCGAAGTCGGCCATCATGCGGTTCACCGGCGACGGCAGGATCGACGCTCGCCCATAATTCGACAATCGTATGTCCACGCGATAACCTGACACGATACTACTACCGCGCGGCGCGAACGCGGCTGAGCCGCGTGTCCACAAATGCGATATGGTGGTGTCGTCATGTCCGATCTACGCACTCGTCGCGATTTCGTCAAACTGACCACCGCAGCGCTGGCGCTGGCGGAGGCCATGCCTGCCTCGGCCACGGAAGCCGATCGGCCGTCCGGAGACATTGAGGTCCACGTCACCGCCGGAGCGAAGAGATTTGCCCGGGAGACGCCGGTGAGCTGGCGTCCAGCCGCGGGCGCGCCGGAGGATGCTATCATCCTCGATCCGAGCCAGACCGGTCAGGAAGTGCTCGGATTCGGGGCGGCGTTAACCGACGCGGCCTGTTACACGTTGCATCGGCTCGACCCCGGCCCCCGCGAACAGTTATTCCACGAATTGTTCCATCCGTCGGAGATGGGGCTCAACGTCTGCCGCACCTGCATCGGAGCGAGCGATTACTCGCGCACGGTTTTCAGCTACGACGAAGGCGCCCTGGACCTCGAGCTGACGCGCTTTTCGATCGACCACGATCGCGAGTACATTCTTCCGTGCCTGCAACTGGGCCGTCTGATGAACCCCGATCTGTTTCTGTTCAGCTCGCCGTGGAGTCCGCCGGGATGGATGAAGTCGACCGGCTCCATGCTGGGCGGCACGTTACACAAGAAATATTACCGGCCCTACGCGACTTACTTCGTGAAGTTTCTGCAGGCGTACGCCGCCGCGGGCGTTCCCGTGAACGCCGTCACCGTGCAGAACGAGGTGGACACGGATCAGGATAGTAACATGCCCGCGTGCATGTGGGGGCAGGAGTACGAGGTGGAGTTTGTGGGCAGGCATCTTGGCCCGCAACTGGAGAAGCATGGCATCCCCGCGAAGATCTGGATTATCGATCACAACTACAACCTGTGGGGGCGCGCCATTTGCGAGCTTGACGATGCGGAATTGAACAAGTACACGGACGGCGTTGCGTGGCATGGCTATCTGGGGACGCCCGATGCAATGACCCGCGTCCACGACGCGCACCCGGAGAAACAGGCTTACTGGACCGAAGGAGGCCCGGCCTATACCGACCCCGGCTACCTGACCGATTGGACCAAATGGGCCGGCATGTACGCGGGCATTCTGCGCAACTGGGCGCGCTCCATCACCGGCTGGAATCTGGCTCTCGACGAGCGCGGCAAGCCGAACATCGGGCCGTTCTCCTGCGGCGGCATGGTCATGGTGCACTCCCAGACGAAGGAGATCACGCGCAGCGGCCAGTACTGGGGTTTCGCGCATTATTCGCGCGCCGTCAAGCGCGGGGCGACGCGGTTCGATTCGCGCGGCGCGCTGGAAGACGGCACGCACGTCGCGTTCGCGAATCCCGATGGCAGCAAGGCGGTGGTGCTGACCAATGCGGGGTCGTCGGATAAGAAGGTGCGGCTGCTGCTGGCGGGGCAGATGGCTGAAGTGAACCTGCCCGGCGATGCGGTGGCCACGCTCACGTGGCGGTGATCAGCGCCGACCGCGGAGCTCCGACAGAAGAACGATCCTGTCCGCGGTCTTCCCGGCCTTCCGGGCGGCCTTCGCCAGTTGCTCGTCGGCGGTTACCAGCGGAATCCCTCGCAGGAGAGCCAGAGCGAGGTAGACGCAATCGTAAACCGGGTGCCGCAAATCGAAGGCGAGGTCCAAAGCATGGGGCATGAGTTCGTGGGTGGGAGCAATGGCCACGGGCGCCCGCAACAGAGTATCCAGACGCTCCGCGGCGTTCCGGCGTGTCAGGTCACGAAGCCGAACCTTCTTCCACAGGATGTTGGCGCACTCGATGGGGAACAGATCGGGCGCATGCAGGCTGGTCTCGGATAGAGATCTTGCAAGGTCGCTATCGGCCTCGTTCACTACCCACTTCACGCCCACGCTGGCGTCCACGACGGCGGCATCGATCACCGCTGGTCCCTCATCTCACGTTGCAGCGCCGCGCTGTCGGAACGCTGGCGCCGGGATGCGGACCTTTGCGCATCGGCCTTCGCCCAGAAGTTCGTTTCGCCTGACGGCCGCAGTATTTCGTCGAGGATCACCCGATGCTCGGCCTCCGCCGATCGGCCGTGTTTCGCCGCGCGCATCCGCAATGCCCGGACCACGGCATCGGGGACGTTGCGGACTGTCAGTTGAGCCATATCTTGTCTTCATTGTACTCATTGAAGACATTGCCTGCACTTGCCGAGTCAGCCCGCCAGGAAATGCGGGAGCTTATCTCACTTGGCGATGAGAGGGGCGGGAAGGCGCGCCAGCAGGATGGCGTCGACCTGAGACAACAGTTCCTCGTCGGCGATGCGAAGGCTGAAGGTGCGCAACCAGGGCAGCGTACTGCGCTGGTTGAAGAATACCGTATTCGTCGGGACGTCCCACCACCAGGATTTCAGCGTCGTCCACGGTACAAGGCTACCGTCGGTGAAGACGCCGCGCTCGCGAAGCTGAGGGCGTCCGAAAGACTGAACCAGAAACCCGAGCCCGAGTTCCAACCAGAACAAGGACTTCCAAATCGGCGCCGGACGATACCCGAAGCTTGAAACGATCCCCACCGCAGTGTAAGCAACGGCGAGGGCGATCCACGGCAGCCGATGACGCGGTCCGAGATCGAGAATCACCGCGCCTGCGCGCAAACGTTGCCACAACCTCCAGGCGTCCAGAGTTGCGAATAGGACGCAACCCGCAATCCACAGGGCAACCGTGTCCATCGCCTCGATTGTATTCGCCTGGGCGCCACCTGTACGACACTGAAGCTTGACCCGCCCAATCCTCCTTCGCGGCCTTCTGGCAGCCGCCGGCGCCGTGGCGCTGTACTGTCTCTACTTCTTTGGACTGGGCCGCTGCGGGCTGCTCGGACCGGATGAGCCTCGCTATGCCGCCATCGGCCTGCAGATGGCCCGATCCGGCGATTTCGTCATGCCCGTGCTGTGGGGCAAGCCGTGGTTTGAGAAGCCTCCGCTGCTTTACTGGATGACCGCCGCCTGGTCGCGAGCGGGGTTCGACAACGATCTCGCCCCCCGCGTGCCGGTGGCGCTGCTGAGCGCGGCGTTTCTCCTGTTCTTCTTCGTGTTGCTGCGGCGGGAGTTTGGCGCGCGCGCGGCGTTGTTCGCGGCGGCCATTCTCGCCACCTCCGCGGGATGGCTCGGTTACAGCCACATCGCGGTCACCGATCTGCCGCTTTCGGCTACCTTCGCGGCCGGCATGCTGCTGCTGATGCGGCCCGCGGTTTCGTGGCGGCGGGCGGCGGTGAGCGGGGCGCTGTTCGGGCTGGCCGCGCTGGCCAAGGGTCTGGTCCCCTTCGCGCTCATGCTGCCGGCGCTCTGGTTGCTGCGGCGCAACATTCGCGCGCTGGCCGTGATGCTGGCGGTTGCGCTGGCGGTGGCGCTGCCCTGGTATGCGGCCATTTCCGCGCGGGCCGGCCGCGCATTCTTCGACGAGTTCATCTGGAAGCACCACTTCGCGCGATTCGCCAGCGACGCGCTGCAGCACGTGCAACCGTGGTGGTATTACGCGCCCGTGCTCATGGCCGGTCTGGCGCCATGGACGCCGCTGGCCGCGTTGCTGCGGCGGCGCGTTTTTCTGGACGCCCGCGCGCGATTCCTGCTCGCCTGGTTTCTCTGGGGCCTTGTCTTCTTCTCGGTCTCGCGAAACAAATTGCCGGGATATGTTCTTCCGCTGCTGCCCGCCGCGGCGGCGCTTCTCGGTCTGGCGCTGGACGCCGCGCGGCGCGCCTGGGTGGCGCTGGCCGCCTGTGCGGCGCTGGTCTATCTTTTCCCCGTGGCCGAACACGTCCTGCCCATCGCGCTGGTCACCGGCATTCGCCGTGCCGGCGGGCAGTTCCCGTGGACACCGCTGTTGCCGGTGGCCGCACTGGCAATCGCCGTGGCCGTTCTGGAACTGCGGCGCCACCGCGTGGCCGCAACCTTGCTGGTAAGCGCGGGCGTGGTGGTGGCAACCGCGCATTTCGTGCTGACGTCCTTTCCCGTGCTGGATGGCGCCGTATCGGCGCGAGTGGTCTGGCGCAGAGCCAGCGGGCGCCCCGGCCGGCCCTGCATCGCCTCCGGCGGGCGGGACTTCCGCTACGGCATCAACTACTATTTCGGAATGGAAGTGCGGGATTGCGCCGGGGCCGCGGACGAACTCCCCATGCGGTATGACCGGCTATTATATGAAGCCGCACATCGAAATTGAATCCGATCCCGGCGTCTGGGGCCAGGTCGATTCCCTGATCCGGTCGGAACTGCCGGCCGCCTCCGCGCGGCGTTGACCGCAATCTGCAAATCCTTTAATCCCTGTCCTCCGCCACTTACAAATCATCCGCCCAGCCGCCCCCAAACCACCGTGATACGTTCCAGACAAGAGTCCGTTGCTCAGTCGTCGGAGGGGCGGATCACGGGGCGTGGGGAATTCTAGACACCTCTGCGTCAAGTTGCGGGCGACGGATGTTTGCCGGTACATGACCGGCCCCTGGC
>CAYVPZ010000279.1:0-6541 GCA_964453955.1 uncultured Solibacteraceae bacterium
CCGCGCTGCTCTTCCAGATGCAGTTCCAGATCCATCATGCGCCGCAGGTCCTGCAGGTCCGTGCCATCCACCGCCAGCGACAGCGCTTTGCGCAGGAAGGGGTCCTCGATCTTGTCGATATCCGCCTCCAGCGAGACGATGCCGTTTTTTCTGGCGCGCGTGGCGTAGCCGAGGATCTCCTCGACGGCATGAGAGCTGGAAACCGCGCTGTCCCAGAAAACCAGCGGCAATTTTTTGACGGCGGCGAACAGAAGTGGCAAAGGAGTGGTGATCATGACCGCCCCAAAGGTGCCCCCCAGCACGATCATGGCGGCGGTGAACTGGAGTATTTCGGTGAACCTGCCGCCTTCCAGCAACAGGCCGCCCAGAATGCCGCCCACGGCCACGGCTAGACCGCCGATGGTGGCAAAATCGGGCTTTCCGTGCGCGCCGGGTTTTTTCCCCGCCTCGTCCTTCAGTGCGGGTTTTCCCCTGGCATCGGGCTTGCCCTTCGCCGCGGGCGGAGGTGCTACTGGTTTTTCGGCCATTGGTAATCCGGGGAGCAGGCGGCCACCGTGCCGGCGTCCTCCTCTCCCGTGTTTTCAGACGTTTTCGGCACGCCGCCGTGGATGGCCCGGCGGAATGCCACCACGCGATCCACCACCTGATCCGGCGTCTCCAGAACCATGAATTTCTGACCCGTGGTGAGCGCGATGACCGTGTCGGGCGTGGTTTCAATGTGCTCGATCAGGTCGGAGTTGACCACCAGCGGGACCCGGTTCAAACGCGTCAGACGAATCATGGAAATGCCTGGCGAGGCCGGTTCGATGCCGGTGCGCCGCATTTGTACATAGCACCTCATTCGCCATTCCCTGGCGACAAAACGAAAAAAAACGCGGACCGACTGGCCTGATGATTGCAGACCAACCGGGGAACGCCGTGAAGAGACAATTCCCGCAGCAGGAAACCGACCCCGTATTCCAGGGTCCGCAGCCGGAGGCCTCCGCCGATTCGCCCCGCCAAAAGGTCAACGTCTTCGACTTCCGCAGGGCCGACCGCATCGCCAAGTCGCAGCTCCGCGCCATTTACCTGTTGCACGAGAACTTCGTCCGCAGTATTGCATCCAGTTTGTCCGCCTACCTGCGCACCTACATTGTGGTCAACCTGGTCAGCGTGGAGCAGCTTTCCTACGCGGAATTCCTTGGTGGTCTGCCTTCTCCCACGTGCATGGCTTCGCTGGGCCTGCGGCCCTACGAGGGCAGCGCGGTGCTGGAGATCGACCCCACCCTTGTATTTCCGATCCTCGAAATACTGCTGGGCGGCACCGGCAAGGTTTCCACCAGCATCCAGCGCGAAGTGACGGAGATCGAGCAAAACCTGATGGACGGGCTGCTGCGAATCGTGTTGCACGACCTGAGGGAGGCATGGAAGACCGTCACCACCATCGACTTCACTATTCAATCGGTGGATACCGAGCCGCAGTTTTTGCAGGTGATGGACCCGAACGAGGCAGTGGTCGTAGTCGGCATCGAAATGCGCATCGGAGAGAACGCGGGGCTGATGAAGATTACCATGCCCGCGCTGATGATCAAGATGATGCGCCAGAAGTTCGACCAGCAGTGGTCGGTGCGCAAGACCGAATCGACGGCGGAGGAGCAGGGCCGCGTGCTGGGGTTGATCCAGTCCTCGAGGGTGGAGATCGATTTGCGTTTGCCGGTTCAAAACATTCAGGCCCGGGACCTGCTGGCGCTGCAGACGGGCGACGTGCTGGCCTTCGATCTGCCGGTCCAGCATGCCCTCGACGTGGTTCTGAACGGGCGCCGCCAGTTCAGTGGACATGTCGTGAATAGCGGGAAGAAACGGGCGGCCATCGTGGACGGACCGGCGGCCCATTAAGGCGAGGCTTGGACACCCGGCGCCAGCCGCGTTGCTGCAGCACCGGGCGAGTACGCGGCTGCCGGCGCATGTTAGACATGGCCGTTTCGGGCCACCAACCGGATGAAAACCGCTGATCCGATGGACACGCGACGCCAGTCGCGTTCGTGCCGATCCCGATGGAACGCGGCTTGCGCCGCGTGTCCGGGCCGGCCAGGCGGCCGTCACTGGAAGAATGTTTTCAACGGCATCCCACTCAGCGCACCACGGCATGACAAAGATGGCGGAGTAAGTCCATGGGCGCCTTCATTCGCTGAACCGGCCAGTCCCCATCCTCGCTGCGCAGCCGGCGCAGACTGCTGACCACGCTTTCGAGCAGATCCCGGCGCTCGTCGTCGAGGACCGAAGCCGGGCGGTCGATGCGGCAGCGAGCGGCGGCCCGCTCCAGTTCGGCTTCAAACTGGCCATAATCGGCGTGATTCCACGCGTCCAGAATTCGTCCCGCGTATTGTGCGGCGCTCATTTCTCGAGAGGCTCCTGACGTCCGTATCGTAGAACGCAGGCCGGATTTTCGTTCAAATGGCACTAAATTATCCCGTAGTCTCCGCGGTTACCCGAGGTAGCTGAACAAGGTCTTGGTGGGCAGGCTCGCCTGGGCGGAGATCGCCGCCTCGTAAGCGGTCTGCTCCAGCGTGAGCTGGGTGGAGGCCGCCGTGACGTCGGTGTCGCGCAGCCCGCTCAACTGCGACTGCAATGAAGTGAGAAGCTGCGAGGCGTTGGTGGTCCCGCTGCTGATCCAATCCTCCGTGGCCCCCACCGCCTGGGCGCCGAGATTTAACTGCGTTGCGGCCGTATTCAGCGCGCCGGCCGCCGTGGTCACGCCGGTCTGATCGTTGTTCTGGAGGGCCACGCGAAGCGAATCCACCGCCTGGAAGACGCTGCCCGAGGGCGAGTCGAAGATCTGCTGCGCGGTGGGGACAGGAACGATGGAGTTCCCCTCGGCGTCGGTTATGACGCCGGTATTGGTGGGATTCGCCACCCCGGCCACCGGGGGGTTGGTCCCGTCGAACGTATACGGCGTGGTGGTCGGGTTATCGCCGCCAAAAATATAGTTGCCCTGCACCGTGGTATCGGCAATGGAGACGAGCTGCCGTTCGAGTTGCTGTACGTTTCCCGCGAGCGACGTGCGGGTGGCCGCGGTCGCCGTACTGTTGGCTCCCTGGGCGGCAATGGTGACCAGTTGATTCATCACGCTGTTGGCGTTCTCCAGCGCGCTGTCGGCGGTGCTGGCCACGGCATTCGCCGTATTCAAGTTGGTCTGGACCTGGGTAACGCGATCGATTTCGGCCTGCACGCTCAGAATAGGCTCCACCGCGGAGGGGTTGTCGGAGGCCTGGGTGACATCCACTCCCGAGCTGATCTGCTGAGTGGTCAGATTGATCTGGTTCTCGATCTGGTTCAGGTTCGCGACAAAGGCATCGTTGTTTGCGCCAATTCCTTTGAGCATTCTTCACCTTCCCGCCGCTTCAGGCCACCCCATTCGTCATATCCAGAAGAGCCGTCAGCATGTCGTTAATCGTCGTCACGGTTGTCGCCGAGGCCTCGTAGGCCTGCTGAAACTGCATCAGTTGCGTGGCTTCGGCGTTCAGCGAAATGCCCGAAACCTGGGAGAGCGTGTTCTGCGCCTGGGTGAGCTGATCCTGTTGCGTGGTCTGGTTGGCCGAGGCGGTGGATTCCTGCGTTCCGATGTCCGAAGCGATGTTTGCGTAGAAATCGGTATAGCTCATGCCCAGCGTGGGATCCATGGCGGTGCTCAGTTGGGCGAGTTGATCGGCGGTTCCGTTACTCGATGCCGACGACGAGGCCACCAGTTGCGTGGCGGTGATGTTTGGATTGACCGCCAGAGTCTGCGCGGCGGCGGTGGCGCCGCCGGATGTCGTGAACAAGGGGATGCCCGACGCCGGCGTCACCAGATTGTTCACCTGGGTGGCAAACGCCTGGGCCAGTTGATTGAGGCTTCCCGCATTCTGCGCGTCGCCGAGAATGCCCGCCAGTGTGCTGTTGCTGAACGTCAGCAGACTGGCCAGCGTGCCCTGGGATATCGTGCCGGTGACATCCTGTCCGTCCGCGGTGGTGATGCTGGCGGTTGGCGGCGCCTCCGGGTTGGCTGCGTTGGCCGGCGTGGTGAAATTCACACTAAGCGGATTCTGCGTGGTGCCGATCACCAGCGGAATCTGCCCGCCCATCAGCACTTCCGCCGTCCCGTCGCTCTGATACTGCACGTTAATACTGGTCAGATTCGAAAGGCTTTGCAGGTCTGTGTTCAACTGCGCGTTGAGGCCGGCGTCGGCGGACCCGCCATTGCGTATCTGCCCGTTGATCTGCTGAATCTCCCCGGAAAGCTGGTTGATCTGGCTTACCGTGCTTTGGAGCTGCTGGTCGGTGCTGGCAGCGAGCTGCGACACGCTGGAGGCGGTGCCGTTAAACGCCTGTGCCACCTGTTGCGCTGCCGTAATCACCTGCTGCCGGGCCGAACTGGCGGCGGGCGTGGTGCTCCACGAGGAAAAGGCCGAATACAGATTGCTCAACGCGGCCGGGATACCGCTGCTTCCGGAAACGTCGAAGTTCTGCTGCAGGGAATCGAGGCTCGATGCCGCCTGGGTAGCGGCGCCGAGCAGCGAGTTCTGGTACCGCATGGCCTCTTCCGCGAACTGGTTCTGGGCGCTTTGGACCGGACCAAACTGCACTCCTCCGGTGGTGCCCGTCTGCGGGTCGAAGGAGCTTGCCACCAGAGTCGGGGTTTGCAGTACGTAACCCGGCGTCGACGCGTTGGTCACGTTATTCTGGATCACGCCGACGGCCTGTTCGATGACGTCCATGGCGTTGGACGCCAGGTTCAAAGAGGAGAGGAGGCTTCCCATGGAATCGCTCGCTTCCTTCAGGCGTTCACCATCATCCGGCCGCCGCGCCCATCGCGCTGGAGCTGGCCATCCGGCGCATAGGTTTGCGGACCCGCGGGCGCCGCGCCGAACCAGCCGCAGTAGAAAGCCGCCGCCGAATCGAGCAATGCCTGAACGCGCACGGCGTGGGCCCGAATGCGTTGCACCACCGGTTTGAGCGCGGCTCTGTCGGCCTCGGCAACCTCGCCGGCCAACGCCAGCCGGAGGTTATCCGCGGCACTGTGGAGCGCGCCGGCGCACTGGGGCACGCCGAAGCGCATTTCCACCAGTTGCGCGATGGCGCGACGAAGACTTTCGTCCGCGCTTTCCAGAGACTGCAGAACCTGTTCTTTTGCCATGTTTCGGCCACCTTGCACTGTTGTGGGGCAGGCGTTCCGCCCACAACGGCTACGCCCGCAGCATACTGTTCACCATGGCGCGAGCGACCTGGCCCGCGTCGATGTTGTACTGACCGCTCTGCACCTGCACGGTGAGGCTGTTGATCTTCGCCTGCCGGCTGGCGGATACCATCCCAGCGGAAAGCGCCACCAGGCTGCTGGCGCCCGACAGATCCACCTGATCCTGGTCAAGTCCGTTCTGGGCGCGCTGCCCGGACGGCGTGCCGCTGGCGGCCTGCGCCTGTTCGGCATTCTGGGCGCCGCCGATGGCGCCGCTGTTACTCGGATCGATTCTCATGCTTGCTCGCTTCTGTGGTTATAGGGGCTCATATAGCTATATCGCGTAAGTCCCATCGGTTTTAGAGCGAATCGGGCGCCTTGCCGCCGCCCGCGCCGCCGAGCACCATCTGGTGAACCTTGATGATCAGGTCCACCTCACCCTGCCGCATGCCCAGCGTCGATGCGATCTGGCGGGGGGTGTCTCCCCGGCGGAACAAGCGCAACACCTGCCCGCGGCGATTGAGATTGACGGAGGAGCTTACGGACCAGCCCGTGGGGGCCGGCGGCGGTTGCATGGCCTCCTCCAGCCGCGCTCGAATCTGCTCGAAAGCCGCGCCCAGGCCGCCCACGGTCTCTTCCATTTGATTCCGGCCGCCGGATGCACCCGACTGGCGGCGAAGTTCCAGCTTCAGCGACAGAAACAGGACAATGCACGTGATCAGGCCCGCCGCTAGTACTACGTAAGGCAGACCAGGACTCAGAAGGACTTGTTCGAGGATGTTCATGCGCTGGTCCTTGTTGGCAGATAGGGATTCATGTTGGTCAGATGCTGCAGGGCCATGCGGTCGCCCCGGCTGATAATCTCGTGGATACGAACCCCGTAGTTTCCCTCAATCACCACCACCTCCCCACGAGCGATCACGCAATTGTTGACCACCACTTCGACGTGTTGATTGACCGGCCGATCCAGTTCGATGACCGAGCCCGTGGCCAGCTTCAGAACTTCGCGGACCGGGAGAAAAGTCCGGCCAAAGGACACACTCACCGGCATTTCGACGTCGAGCAGCAGATCCAGAGTGGAGGGCAGCATGGAGCGGCCGTGTTCTTCGGCGGGAGCCGTCTCCATGTCCCGGCCGGATTCCGCGACGTCGCCCTGGCGTTCCGGCGCGAGGGCATCCAGGAAGGCCCAGGGGAAGCTGACGAACAACGGCTCATACTGAGTCCCCGCGATGGACAGAGTAGCGCTCGAGACCACGCTCATGGGGGGCGCCCCGGACGCCCTCGAGGCGTTGCCGCAGGTCACCGTGGCTCCCATGCGCATGCCGACATGCTGGGCCAGTCCACTGGCCG
>CAYVPZ010000280.1:0-6509 GCA_964453955.1 uncultured Solibacteraceae bacterium
GGGCCTGGCGCATCCGGCTTTGTCCTCGCCACCACAATCACGCGGGTGCCGATGCCCGAACGATTGGACTTTACGCCCACCAGTTTGATCTTGATCCAGTTGCGATTGAGCGTGGAATCGCACCGCAAAAGCTGCGGGATCGCATTCACGCAGTTCACAGCAACGTCGATAGTGCCGTCATTATTGTAGTCGCCAAAGGCGCATCCTCGAGCAGGCGCATTCTCGAGAATTCCAGGTCCTCCCTTATCCGTGACCTCTTCAAACCGGCCGTTCTGCAGATTGCGATACAAATACTTATGTTCCGCGTACTTCAGATCCGCATTCGACCTGTCGACCTCCGGATAGACGTGGCCGTTCGACATCAGGATGTCGAGCCATCCGTCGTTGTCCATGTCGAAAAAACCGACTCCCCAGCCGAGCAGCCGAGTGTTGACGCCGAGACCGCTGGGATAAGTCCTATCCTCGAATGTCGCGTCGCCGAGGTTGGTATAAAGCGAATCCGTGTCGCCCGCGAAGTTCGTCTTCACTATGTCGAGATTGCCGTCGCGATTGTAATCGCCGATTGAAACTCCCATGCCCGCCTGTGGTTTTCCTTCCGGTGACAAGGCCGCTCCGGATTCAATGGCGATGTCTTTGAACGTGCCATCCTTCTGATTCTGGTAAAGCGTGGCCGTGCTCGAATCGTTGGCGACATAAATGTCCGGCCACCCGTCGTTATCCAGGTCCGATGCGGCCACGCTCAACCCGTATGTTCCGAAGGTCTTCCACATTCCTGCCTTTTCGCTCACGTCGGTGAACGTACCATCGCCATTGTTGTGATACAAAATGTTCTTCCCGCCGCGCAAGCCGGGGGGGCCGCAGGCGACCAAAAGCCCTTTGTAAGTGCAAGGACCGGCTTCGGGTGGCGGCGCGGTCTTCAGGTCGAAATCCACGTAGTTGGCGACAAACAAATCCAGATGCCCATCTTTGTCATAGTCCACGAACGTGCAACCCGTGTTCCAACGAATCTTTGGCCCGGGTTGGACCAGTCCCGCCTCTTTGGTAACGTCCGTGAAGGTGCCATCGCCGTTGTTACGGTATAGCACATTCTGCCCGTAGTAAGTCACAAAAAGATCGTCGTGGCCGTCGTTGTCATAATCGCCCACGCAGCACGCCTGTCCCCAACCGGTGCGATGCTCCAGACCGGATCCTTTCGTAACATCGGTGAATGTGCCGTCGCGGTTATTCCGGAAGAGACGGCAGTGCGGTTCCTGACCCGCGGGAAATCCTTCCAGGCGCCAGCCGTTCACCAGAAACACATCGAGCCAGCCGTCGTTGTCGTAATCATAGAACGCAAGGCCGCAGCCGGTAGTCTCAAGAAGATACTTGTTCTTCCCCTCGCCTCCATAGATCGTTTTGGATGCCAGGCCAGCCTCCTTCACGACGTCCACAAAAGTGAGGCCGAGGGGGGTGCCTTCTATCGGTGACTTCGGACCAGGCGGAGGCGCCTTGGGTTTTGCGTCATAACTGCGTTCGATCGGCCCGGGCAGTTTCTGAGGAGCGGCTAAAGCGAGTAAGTCCGCAAACGGCAACGCAAGCGAGCTGCGGCTCAGCGAACCGAGAAAACGCCGGCGGTTCTGATTCACAACGTGGTCTCCTTAGGGTTGCCCGCCGGCCACTCCAGCCGCTTGCGGCAAATCGGTGTGCAGGTGCCACGGTACACTCTCAGTGGAAAGTCCGGGGTGGTTGCGCAGATACTCCAGCGAGTACGTGGGCGCTCCAGGATCGATTTGCTTCGTGGCGAATTTGGCGGCTTCCGCCGCAGCTTGTTCATTCATGTGCATGCGGCGATACAAGACGGACAAATTGTAATGCGCGGCCACGTCGTCGGGATCAATGGCCTGCAGCTCCAGGAACTGCTGCATAGCCTCCTCATACGAGTGCTGCTGATAGTAAGAAATTCCCAGCTCACGGCGGGCGTCGCGCGATTGCGGGTATTGCTGCACGACGTTCTGTAAATCGGCGATTTCGGCATCAAAATGGCCTTCGCGCCTTTCGACCAGGGCCAGGTAATACAGCGCGCGCGCGTTCTCGGGATTAAGAGCCAGCGCCTTCTCGATACTGCCTCGGGCAGAGCTATACTTCTCCCACTCGATATTCGTCAGGCCGAGATTGATGTAGCCGTCGGCGTAGTCGGGCCGCAATTTGACCACCTCTCCGAAAGCGTGAATGGCGTCGGCGTATTGCAGTTGATCCAGCGAGGCTATTCCGAGATTGTTCCAGCGCATCCAATCGGGATTGTCCGTCGGGCCGGGAGGCGTAACTGCATTCAGGCCAATGTTCAGCGTGCGCGTTCGTGAAGCGATCTCCACCACCGGGTAGGCGGGATGATCCAGTCCGAAGATGTTGTCCAGATAGCTCTGGCGCAGATGACGATAGTTTACGCGAGCGGTCACCGTGAGAGGTCCCCGGGCATCGGCGGGGATGCGAAACTGGTAGCGAACCAGAGCGGATCGGCCTGCCTGGACGGTGTTGTCATAAGCGACCGAGTGAATGGTCCAAACCATGTGATTGTCGACAAAGTTCCCGGTCAGGTCCACCGGCCGGTTGGTAAAGCTGTGCGCCCGCTCATCGAGCATGCCATCGGGCTTGAGGAAGCCGCTGTGATAGCTCTCCTTACCGCTTGCATCCTGCACCACAAATTCAACCCAGGCTTCGTAAAGGTCGCGCACTTCCGGGATCAAAGAGTGGCCGATATTCTTGTTCTGGATGACCACCATCACCTCGACGACGTCGTTCGGCGCAAGTTGGAACGGCACGGTTCCCAGCGGTGCGATCATGTCCGGCGCCCGTTGTGTTTTGATCCCGAACAGATCCACGTTGAGATAGTTGCCGGACTGAAGAAACTCGATTGTCTTTTGTAGTTGCTGATCAAAGCCGTAGTAAAAGGGCACTGCGGTATTGCCGGCCAGCCAGCGATGCGAAGCCAACGTGCCGTTCTTGGCGCCGTAATCGCGCAAGGTCACCGCGGCCCGCTTCATGTGACAACCCTGACAAGTGGTGAAGTCGGCGGAGTAGAAGGTCAGCGGGTTGCGCTTCGAGAACTTCGAATTCTGCCATTCGTCGAACACCGTAAAGGCACGGATGAATTTGTAATCGTTCAACTCGTTCGGGAGGTTCGCTTTGTGGCAGGCCGCGCAGAACTCCGGGGTGCGGTAAAAGCTTTTCATTACCGCTTTCGAGTGCCGGTCGGGATGCTTCAGGATCTCGTCGTAGGGGACCTCGCCCGGGATGCGGTTTCCATCCTCGTCCACCATGACCGATGGCACGCCCATCACGAAGCCCCCGTTTCCCTCGGTGGATTTTAGCTTTTGAATGGAATGACAGGTTGTGCAGGTGAGGCCATCCGCGTCGAATTCGCGATCAACCCTGGAGTCCTGGGTCATCGCGCCGGCGAGTACGCCAATGGGATTATGGCAGCTATCGCAGTGCCTGGTGAACTCGATGCCCTTGGTGCGCGGCAATATGTTAACGCTGGTCCGGTAGAAGGGCGTGCGGAAGGAATTGGAATGCAGCGCCTGGCGCCACTGGCTGTAGGCTTCCTCATGACAGTGCGCGCAATAGGTCGCTTTGGGAAACGCACCGGGCTGGAGGAAGTCGTCGCCTTCCACCGCGGCATTGCCGGGCGTTGTCAGTTTGTCGCCGCCGAAACGGAAGTTATACGTCTCGCGGATCTTCGCCGCGTAGTTACGCCGATCGTTGTTATCGGCTGATTGAGCCCAGGCGCCTGAAGCGGCTGCGAAGACCGCGATGATCCGAAACGTGCGGAGGCATCCCATACGGCTCTCCCTTACTGGGAGATTCTCGCACATTCTGAAGCGACCAGGGGAGCTTTTCCTGAGACGGCGATTACGAACAGTTTGGATCGCCTTAAAGCTGAGCCGCGAAATAACCTCGCGGAGTCTCGACGCGGACGCCCTTCCGGGTGCACGCCACACACAGCTTGTGGTACCTGCCGTTCGGGGGCGGCCCGTCATACGCGAGCTGGCCGCGGGCGAACCGCCACGCCCTCCCGGCTAGCGCCCCAGCATCACGCCGAGTTTCGACTCACCGAGTTGCTTCACGCGCGCGCCCTCCGCGAACATCTGTTTGCTCCCTGCGATGTCGCCCATCTGCCGCAGGACCTGAGCGAGCGTGTTGTAGGGGCCGGGATCATCCGGCGTCAGGCGTATCGCTGTACGTAACGGCTCTTCGGCGGCCGCGAGTTGGCCCTTCTGTTTGAGCACCGTACCCAGCATGAAATAGGCCGCGGCGTAGTCCGGCCGCTGGGCAATGGCGGCGCGCATTTGCTCGGCCGCGGCGTCGAATTCCCCGGATTGCCAGCAGACAATACCCATCATGTAGTGTGCTTCGGTAAGCCCGGGCTCGATCTCCAGTGCCCGCGAGAACTCCGCCTTCGCCTCATCGATCTTGTCCTTGTTCTTCAGAGCGACTCCGAGATTGTAATGAGCGGGGGCATTATTGGCATCGTGGGCGATACACTCCCGGAAGGCTGCGATTGCCAGGTCGAGCTCGGATTTTTGCAGGTGGGCGAAGCCGATGTTGAAGCGGGCAGTGTCGTTCGAGGGCGCTTCGGCCAGAACCTTCTCGAACTCCACGATGCCCTCGTCCGGCCGACGCGTATGCACGAGCATCAATCCATAGTTGTTGCGAAAATCGGCGTTTGAAGGGGCCAGATCCACGGCATGCCGGTATGCATCCAGCGCTCCGAGGGCTTCGCCGGTTCTCTGCAGCGAGAGGCCGAGACCGTTCCAGGAGATCGCATCCGACGGCTGAAGGGCGGTGGCGGCTTTGAGGTGAGGGATCGCATCCCGGTACTGGCCGGTGGCTTCCAACGCCTGGCCGAGCTTCGCGCGGTAGGCGGCGTTATCGGGATCGAGGGCGGCTGCTGTCTGCAGGTACGGGATGCTGCGGGCCTGGTCTTGTGCAAGCCAGTACGCCACGCCCAGATGATAGTGCGCCGGAGCGAAATGAGGATCGAGGTCCAGGGCGCGTTGGAAATGCGCGATCGCCTCCTCGCGGCGATTCATTACGGCGAGCAGAAATCCGATCTCATCCTGGAGATGAGCTGATTGGGGATCGAGCGCGGCGGCTTCCTCGTACGCCGCCAGGGCTCCGGCCGCATCGCCTTTTGCCTTTAGAGCGTCGCCACTCGATTCCAACTGCTCCACCGTGGCGAAAGCCAACGCGACGACGGGCAGTCCGAGAACCAATAACAACCCGCGCACCTCACCAATTGTACTGAAATATACTAGGCGCATGTGGCCGGTTCTGTTCCTCCTGCTGGAGGCGAGCGCGCAACACCAGGCGGCGCTGCTGGCGTACAAGCAGCACAAGTTCGCCGATGCCGTTGTCGAATTCACCGAAGCGTTGAAGACCGAGCAGCCCGGCTCCGCCGATTACCAGGAGTCGGTGTTGCTTCTGGGACAGAGCCTGTTTCTCGAATCGAAATACACGGATGCGATCCCGTGGCTCGAGAAGGCCACTGCGGAGAACTCGCCGCTGCCGGAGGCCGCCTATATGCTCGGCAATGCCTGCATCCTGACTCAACAGAGCGACCGCGCAGTGCAGGCGTTCGCGCGTTTGTTTCAGGTCAGTCCGGATTCGGCGGCCGCGCATCTGACCACGGCGCGCATGATGATGCACAAGGACCTGGACACGGAAGCCGCGAAGCAGGCACGCCTGGCTTTGGAGATCGACCCGAGGATTCCTGAAGCGCACTTCCTTCTCGGCGAGGTAGCCATCTACCATGCCGATTTCGAGGGCGCCATCATGGAATTGAAGAAGGAGATCGCGGTGAACGCGGGTTTTGCGATGGCCCACTACCGCCTCGGAGACGCATACGGCCGGTTGGAAAAGTGGGATGAAGCGATGGCGCCGCTGGAACGCTCGGTTTGGCTGAATCCAAACTACAGTGGGCCCTTTATTCTGCTTGGCAAGGGCTACCTCCGGCGAAAGGAGTTCGCGAACGCCGAGGGTGTCCTGCGTCACGCACTCCTGCTGGACCCGCAGAATGTCTCCGCCCATTATGTGCTGGGTCAAACGCTGATGCAGGAAGAGAAGGCGGACGATGCGAAAAAGGAGTTTGACCGCTGGCGCGAGTTGAAGGGAAACAACTAACGCCTTGCGCTCAAGCCGCTTGACCCGCCGCAATCTTCTGAAGACCGCCGCCGGGCTCGGCCTCGTTCGTAGCGCCTTTCCCCAGGGAATGGTTTCCCGCAACGTCCAGGCGCAACCTCGGGGGAAGCCCTCCGGCCTTCCGTTCGACGCCAGGTTTACCGACATTGCGCAACGGGCCGGCCTGCGTGTGCCGCTTACGTACGGCGGCATCGAACACAAACGCTACCCGCTCGAAGCCGTCGGCTGCGGTTGCGCATTCATCGACTACGACAACGACGGCTGGATCGATATCTTACTGCTCTCCGGATCGCGGCTGGACGGCTCCGCGAAAGATGCCTCCAACCGTCTCT